>CBIHQO010000526.1:0-5260 GCA_966211735.1 uncultured Schlesneria sp. | reverse complement strand
CCAACTCATACTCCTACACGCGGTCGAGGGGCCTCGTCGGAACTGGATTTTGAAAGCCTTAAGCGATTGATTCACGGCAAACTGGTCGAAAAACTCGATCTGTCGCGCCTGGGAGATCTGCAGGGAGATACCCTGCGTCGCGAAATTCGCCTGGTTGTCGAACACCTGTGCGATACCGAAAATCCGTTGCTGAATCGTTCCGAACGCGAACGCCTCGTCGAAGAAGTCCTCGACGAGACATTTGGCTATGGTCCGCTGGAGATCCTGCTAAAAGAGCAGGGGGTCGCGGATATCATGATCAACGGTCCCAAGAACGTGTTCATCGAAAAGAACGGACGCATCCAAAAGTCCGAGGTGACATTCCGTGACAACGCCCATTTGATGCAGATCCTGGATCGCATCGTCTCTCGGGTGGGCCGTCGAATCGACGAAACGTCGCCGATGGTGGATGCCCGCCTGGCTGATGGCTCGCGTGTCAACGCAATTATTCCGCCGCTCGCCCTGGATGGTCCGTCACTGACGATTCGTCGTTTCGGATCGAAGCCGCTGGGTCTGGAAGACCTGCTTCGCTTTGGCGCCTTCACCCCGGAAATTGCCTTGCTATTGGAAGGGGCAATCAAAGCCCGCCTGAACATCATTATCAGCGGTGGTACTGGTTCGGGAAAGACGACTCTGCTGAACACGCTGTCGAGCTTCATTCAGAATGATCATCGAATCATCACGATCGAAGATGCGGCCGAATTGCAGATGCAGCAACCGCACGTGCTGCGACTGGAAACGCGCCCGCCGAACATCGAAGGCAAGGGACGCGTGACCGCCACCGACCTGGTCAAGAACGCCCTGCGAATGCGGCCCGACCGAATCGTGATCGGCGAATGCCGCGGTGCCGAATCGCTGGACATGTTGCAGGCGATGAACACCGGCCACGAAGGATCGATGACGACCATCCATGCTAACACGCCTCGCGACGCCGTTTCGCGACTGGAAACAATGATCTCGATGGGGGGTGTCGAACTGCCGATTCGCGCCTTGCGTCAGCAGTTTGCGGCCGCCGTGGATCTGATCATTCAAGTCCAGCGATTGCAGGGTGGTCCACGCCGACTGACATACATCACGGAAGTGCAGAACATGGAACAGGACCAGATCGTGATGCAAGACATCTTCGTCTTCAAGCAGGACGGAATCGATGATCAGAACCGGGCCTTCGGTCACTTTGAAGCGACCGGGATTCGCCCGTCGTTTATGCAGCGACTGGAAGCGGCTGGAGTGAAATTGCCATCGAATTTGTTTACCCAGCGGGCGCTGGGCCGCTAGCGAGACTTGCAACGTTCGGGCTGTTGACTGGAGAAGGAATTATGGACCCCGTGTGGATCATTTCGATTGCGGCATTTTTCGGTGCTGGTGCGTTGGGTGCTGCCGTCGTTTCGCTGACGAAAAGCATGAACACCACGCGGGCCGAAGATCGGCTGGAACTGCTCGCCGGGAACAAGCCCGCCGACAGCGAGTCGACTCGCGGATTGATGAAGCAGGACTTCGTCAATATGAGTACGGGAGCCGGTCGCGCTCTGGGCCATTTCTCGAAAAGACTCGGCAACTTTGGTCTGTTCCTGGAGCAGGCCAACTCGCCAATTGACTTTCAGACGTACGTGCTGATCAGTGGGGGTTGCGGTCTGCTGGGTGCCGCCCTGGGCGCGATTGCACAAGCGCCCATACCGCTGTTGCCGGTCTTCGCAGTGTTCCTCGGGGCGATGCCAACCGTCTGGTTAAGTCTTCGGCGCAAGAAACGCACCAAGCGATTTGGTGTCCAGCTTCCTGATGCCTTGTCTCTACTGGCTCGCGCCCTTCGATCTGGAAACAGTTTGAATTCAGGCTTGAACATGATCGTCGAAGAAATGGCCGATCCAATCAGTACCGAATTCCACATTGCCTACGAAGAGCAGAACCTTGGTATTCCCATCGAACAAGCATTGAAGAACATGATGGTCCGCATGCCAAATCTGGACTTGAAGTTCTTCGTGACGGCCGTCGCAATCCAACGGCAAACGGGTGGTGACCTGGCGGAAATCATCGACAAGATCTGTGAAGTGATCCGCGAGCGATTCAAGATTCTCGGGATGGTGCAGGCCCTAACGGGGGAAGGTCGTCTCAGCGGCGCAGTTCTGATGGCACTGCCGATCGCGATCTTCATCGCCGTGTACTACCTGAATCAGGACTACGTCATGTTGCTGTTCACCGAGCCGCTGGGCCGGCAGATGATCACCTTTGGAATCATCATGCAGGTTCTCGGCGCGATCTGCATCAAGAAGATCATCGATATTAAGGTCTAAGGCCACCTGCGTTGCCGGGACATTCTTACTTACCTCGAATTTTGCGAGTCGTTAGACCATGGAACTCAACACCATCCTGCCATGGGCCATTTTTGCCATCTGCACTCTGGGTGTCTGGGCGCTGATTTCCGCATTTCAGAAGGACGATAACCGGGCCACGGAACGTCTGGCGGAGCTTCGTGATCCGGGTGGCCGCGATAAAAAACGCAAGTCCGGTTCCAGCGTGAGCAAGTTGTTCGAAAAGGCTGCTCCCGCTCTTTCCGCCGCGTTGGGATCGAAATCGGATCTGGAAAAGAATGAGCTGCGCGTCCGGTTGGCGAATGCGGGCTACAACCAAAGTTCCGCAACGCAGACTTATCTGGCGATCAGGGTCGCCATGTTGGGTGTGGGTGCCCTGGCGGGCGGCGGTTTTGGCATGCTGGTCTATGGAATGACCCAAAAGGGCTACTTCGCCATTGCGATTACAGCTGGCATCTTTTTCTTCCTTCCCGAATTGGTCCTGTCGTTTATGGCCAGCTCGCGCAAGCAGAAGATCTTCCTGTCACTACCCGATGCACTGGACCTGCTCGTGGTCTGCGTCGAAGCCGGTTTAGGGTTGGACGCCGGGATGCGCCGCATTTCCGAAGAACTCCACGATACGCACACCGTGATGTGTGACGAACTGGATCTGTGCAACTTACAGATCCAGATGGGCCGTGTCCGCCGCGACGTGCTGCACGACCTGGGAGTCCGCACCGGAGTCGATGACGTCAAGGCCTTGGCCGCCATTCTAATTCAGGCCGAGCGATTCGGCTCGTCAATCGCTCAGGCGCTGCGAGTCCAGTCCGATTCCATGCGCGTCAAACGTCGTCAGATCGCCGAAGAAAAAGCTCAGAAGACGGCGGTACAAATGCTGTTTCCAATGGTGCTCTTCATCTTCCCGGGAATCTTCGTGGTACTAGTCGGCCCAGCCGCGATCAAGATGATGGCCGCGGGAGTTGCTGGTTAATGTTGACCGATCGAAGTCATGGATCATGCATGAAGACCACTCATCTCGAGTGGTCTTTCTTTTTTGACTGTCACGTGAAGGCAGCTTTCTCCGCCTCATTCCCGCGCAGGGAATGACGTGGTGAAGAAACGTCCGGCGTGTCGTACCAAGCTCTCAAGGTAGGCAATTGGCGAATGAAGCGGATTTAGCGTGTCCGACTAGATAAAGACCACATGATCATTTTTTTGCCCCTGTTGCAGTTATTGACGCAGGAAAGCGGGACGATGGTTAAGGACGTAACTTCATGACGGAGCGGTGAGTTAGCACGTTTCTTGAATCGGCAATTCCTGCCGGATGGCGACTTAAAAGGATTGTCGCTTTTCGGAATCAGGCGCAGCCACGAGTGCCACCCCTTGGTGGACAGCGGCGAACCCACCACGAGTTCAACCATGAAGATGTCGTTCCGACTGATTCTGAAATCAGTTGCCGTCGTAGTTCTGATGGCACAGACAGGTCAACTGAGGGCTCAGCAGAGCGCACCTCTCTTCACAGAACGATTTGCCAACGTCTTCGATCCCAACAGCCGCACCTATTTCACGCTGCAGGGAACAGAAGGAAAACAGTTCGGTGGACAGCAGCCATTCGCCAGCATCGGTGCGACGCACTACACGGGCTCTATTGATGATGCGGTGACGCTCTACAGCGGTCAGTTCATGATGAACTACAACGCCATCACCGGTAACCCTGCAGGCTCGCTGGGCGTTCAGCAGCGCTGGATGACAGATCTTCCTGGCCTTGATCGATCGATCGTCGGCGCAGGTTTGTATCTCGATTTCACTCAAAGTCGGTACAACAATCTTTTCCAGCAGCTTGATGTGAATTTCGAACTGTTTACCCAATCGAATTGGGTTGGCCGTGCGAATCTTTATCTCCCTGTCGGACAGATCCAGCAGGGAACAGGCATTGGCGCGGGCACGTCGGGACTGACCGTTGTGGACACAGTCGTCGGCACCTCCACCAGCTATCAGTTGCTGGATGTCGCCATGATGGGTAGCGACTTCGAACTGGGCCGCAAATTCTTCAACTATCGAGCTGAAGTCTACGGAAGCTATTACAACTGGAACGGCCCGATTGCCGGATTCACTAACGGCGTCCGAGGAGGCGTGCGGGCCTACCTGACAAACAACTTGTCGGCCAACGTCAACATTTCGCACGATCAGTTTTTTGGAACCAATGTCTACAGCGGGCTGACTTACTTCTTCGGTGGCAACGGCGGAAGTCGCCCGATGTCGTTCGAAAACCTGATGACGCTGCCCGCTCAGCGGTCGCAGCAAGTGGCCATCGGGAATTACTCACGTGGCACTTATAGCTTCACGCCGCTGCATGACACAGCGAGCGGTGATCTGTTGCACGCGTACTTCGTGAAAGAAGGAGGCACTGGGACCGGAACTCAAGCCGATCCCGCCAGCATTGCTTCGGTGTTGGCGAATACGCAATTTGGTCACGGCAGCGCGATGATCCTGGTTGACGCCGGTGGAAACTTCACGACTCCAATCGCGTTGACACAAGATCGCCAGCAGATCATCGGCGGCGGTTCCACAGGGACGGCCAATGTCGATTTCTCTGTCGCGACGGGACAGGCACCGGGATCGTCATTCCTACATCTGGCAGGCCTTGGCGGGCGACCTGTGCTGGCTCCAACATCTGGCGACGCCGTCACGCTGACCAACCAGAACACGGTTCAAGGATTCACGATCGATGGCAGCGGCGGTTTGACCAACGGAATCTCGGGGAATCCGGGTGCTCTTGATACCACGATCCGCGACATGGTTGTTCAGAATGTCGCAGGCACAGGCATCATCATTCAGCCTTCTACCAATACGACGATCGACAACATCACCTTTGCGAATAACGGCACAGATGTCCTGCTGGATGCCGCCAATTCGACGATCACGTGCAGTTCCAG
>CBIHQO010000525.1:0-5265 GCA_966211735.1 uncultured Schlesneria sp. | reverse complement strand
CTGTGGTGGCCTTTCAGGCCATTTCAGAACGAGAACTCAGGATCGTTACCCGCGCTGAGTGGCACCCAACCTGAAACCCAAAACGAGCATTGTTGCGCACGGTCATTTTAGGGCAGAAAACCCTTCTCGCGCAGTTCCTGAAGATTGTCGGGAATGCTGCGATAGATTCGTTCCGTCACGTATCGCAAGATCGCATAGCCGGCCAGCGGTGCCGGGGCCGTCAGGATGGCGATTCGGTCTTCTTCCTCATCGTCCAGTTGTTTGTTCAACTTGGCAACGGCCTCTTCAATGCTATCGCTGACGATCCGCTTGGGGCCGCTTTGATTCTGCAGCTTCAAGTTCGAAAACGAAGCGGTTCTTTTCATCGCAAACTGAGCCAGCGACGCATCGTCGTCATCTTCGAAGAAGTTCTGGAATTCGGGTGGCGCGTTATCGGGCGTGATGATCAACGGTCGCGTGATCTTCACTTCACCCTTCGTCACGCTCACGGTCTTGTCTTCGCCCAAACCGGACAGGACCAATAGATACGGCAGATCCGAATGCCCAAACGTGAACAGGGAATAGTGGACAGGACGAGCAATCCGCACGGCTTCCATCGCCGCGCGAAACCGCTGCTGGTCCTCATAATCATCAAAGGAAAACACGCACACACTCCGCAGTCTTTGGCCCAGGAGAATCACCAGTATTTAGTTGAGTCGAATGCTCTATCGAACACAAGGGAAGGCCGGATCAGCATCACGACCTCAGATCACGTCTCTGCGTGAGAATCGTATTTACTGCTTCTCGTTCAGTCGAAACAGCAGAACAACCAGTCACTGGCTGCGGCTATTCTGGTTTGGCAGGCACGGGGGCCGCTGCAGCGGGTGCCGGAGCCCCTTCGGATTGCGGATGCAGTACAAACAACATGCGCAACGCACGATGACCAGTCTCTCCACTCGCGGGCTTTGCATCGTCGTAATTGGTCACGGCACGACGCTGCGGGTCCGCGCGAAACGGATTCCATCCATTCGTGTTGGACTGCGCCGGATTCAGGCCATTGGAAGCGACCGAATTGCCGAGCGTGGTCGAGTTATTCAGCCGGACGAAGTCATACCCCGGCTCAACCCGCGCCAGTTCTTTTAGCTGTCCTCCATTCCCCATGGGGTTCCCGTTTCGCGAGTACGGTTCATTTCGACTCATGCCGCGGGTCGAATTCGCGATCTGCTGACGCTGCAGCTTCTCGAGCCCATCCCGACTATTGCCGTTCTGAGTCGTGAGATCCGATAGTCCCTGGTTGGCACCGTTGGCGTTCTGGTAACCGTCCCTTTGAGCCAGAGCTTCGAGCACAATCTCGACATTAGGCATCTCGGCATCCGGTTTTGCCCCGGCATCTTTCGCGTTCGATTGTTTCTCTTTATCCGCCGAGGCCTCACGACCTCCAGATTCGTTCTTGCGCAGCAACTGCGTCGCTTCGTCGCCATTCGCTGCCAACTGCAGTGGAGCTTGAGGACTCCATTTCACGAACAGATCGCGATGACGATCGACGTCTTTCAGTGTGTTCGCCAGTTTCTCACCCGGCGCTTCCAGATAGATCACCACCAGATCGTCCGGCGAGGCTTCGCCATCTTTTTTGAAGGACCGGGGCGCAATGGAATTCTTCTTCAACAGCACCTGGATCTGGTCGGCACTGCGATTGATGTCGACCACTTCCAGATAGACCACCGCCACGTTGCTGTTGGGGTCTGCCGCCTTGGGCATCAAGGCGACCACTTCACCTTTACTCACACTCTGCAGGAATTCGTCGTTCGTTTGCCCCAACTCATTCAGCACCATCGATGGCTCTGTGGCGGGTGCTGTATCAGCCATGGGTGCCGACAGTGTAGCGGCATCGACAACGAGCCCGGCAGACATCGCCGGGCTCTGGGACTTGAGCGCCGCCGCTTTCATGGCGCGCGGTGCCATCATTCGCGCCGACGGACTTGGAGCTTTCTTATTTGCGGGGTGAATCGCTACTGTCTCAGCGAGCTCGGTGCCGGCGGATCGCGCCTTCGCGTCCAGGTCCAAGTCACCTGACTGATCGTCCATCGCCGCCACAGGCAGATCCTGCTTTGATTCCAGCGTCGAAACCGAAGCCGAAGTACTCCCCGCCGACTCCATGGCGACGTGCTTCGCCCCATGCTCAGCCGATGGGCTGGTCAAGGCAATCACCAGTCCCATGGCCGTTGCCGCAATGGCGGCTCCGACAAACCCGGCTTGCCAATCGCGCCACACGTTTCGAACCGGCACCGGTGCCGCTGTCGCCACAGTCGCCGATTGCACCGGCGTGGCCATCTGTTCGGTCTGACGCAGAACGTTGCCCATCAATTCGGCCGGAGCCGATTCGCGAGGGAATGAATGCAGCAGCGCCGACAGCTTCGCCGTTTCGCTCAGTTCGCGCTGCGCGTCGTCACTGCTGGCCAGCAGGCGCTCAACCACAGCACGTTCCTCAGGCGAAACTTCGCCGTCGAAATAGGCCGAGATCAATTCATCGGGAACCTGCGAATTCATGGTACTTGCTTCTTCCTGCCGAACAATCGGCCTCCATCACTCTTCACCAGCGTCGACTGCAAACGATCGGCGAGCCTTGTCTTATGGGTTTTCGACTTCATAACAGTTCGGGCTTCAACAACAACGACAACTTCGACCGAAGCTCCAACCGAGCACGATGGATGCGGCTGCGGACTGTTCCCAGCGGCACCTCCACGACTTCGGCGATTTCTTCGTAACTCATTCCGTCCATCTCTTTTAACACCAATGCCGTGCGGAATTCATCCGACATCTCGGATAGCGCTTGCCGCACCAGCCGCTGCCTGTCCGAGACATCCAGCGCGTAAGACGGTTCGCTCGCGGGATTTTCGTCGGTGGGCTCCAGCCCGCAGTCTTCGCGTCGCGATTCCACCGAGGCCGTCATTCGTCGCGTCTTCCGCCGAGCACTGGTGGCGGCGTTGAGAGCAATCCGGAACAGCCACGAGTAAAACGCCGCCTGCCCCTTGAAGCTCGACAGCTTCTCAAACGCATTGACGAACGCCTCTTGCGCCACGTCTTGAGCATCTTCGGCAGAACCCAACGCATGCCACAAACCATGATATAAACGATGTTGGTACCGCTCGACGAGCTGCCCGAAGGCGTCTCGCCGACCAGCCAGGCATTGGTCAATCAGCGTTTGGTCGGATGGAGCGTTCACGATCTCTGACTATTGAGACGGCGGGAACGGTTGAAAGTTCCCAGAATCCACGGACGTTTCACACAGCCCGCTCTCGCGATTGTAACGGCAACCGCCATTCACTCGTAGATTGTGCTGCCGCGTCGCACTTCAATCGACCGTCGAAAAGCCTGATCCGCAGCCCCGTCAGATCACTCAAACTGTTTTGTGGAATAACGTTACGAATTGTTGATGACCGCACTTCCGTTATCAAGAATCTGGATTCGAAACGCGGATTTGCACGAAGTTATTGAGGGCTCTTGAGGTAACAAGGTCGGTGCGGCGGGCTAGGCTGTCACGCGTCCGGAAAATCCTGATGCGACAAGTTGTCCCTTCCGGCTGCCAGATTTCTGCTGAGAATGGTCACAGCGAAACTCTTGCGACCTATCTGCTCGCTGACACGAACGAGTGATTGGACCGGAATGTCGACCGACATTGAAAACCTGATCTATTGCCCAGGCTGCGATGCCATCGTGAACGCCACTGCCGCGGTCTGCGCGAGCTGTGGACGATGTCTGGCCTGCGGTCAGAGACGGGCGCGGCACGAGCCGAATTGTTCGAACTGCAACGCCCCCTTCTGCAACTGTTGCGGCCGGTGCCCTGTCTGTCAGAGCGTCCGTTACGCCAACATCGTGACACCGTGCAAATGTGGTCATCCACAAACGGCGGAATCGATCCGAAATTTGATCGCCCTCCATGGCCTCAACGCTTCCTCTGACGGCTACCCGAAGAGCGACACGGAAGTCGACTGACATCGCTGGGACTCGACCTGCGCCCCGCTACGATCGAATGTTGTCGCCGAGGCACTCACAAATTTGACGCGATCACACTTAGGCTGAGTGACCCACAATGCGTCCCCATCGCCGACCTGATGGCGATCTGCATCAAGTGAAGCCGTCTGCCACCACGCCTGAACTCATCGGTCCGAGGGTGACTGGCGGATGTCTGACCAACCTTGATTCTGGCGACTCGGTTTTCAATCGACGTGCCGGAAGGCAGAATATCCGTTCCGACATCTGCCCCCCCTGGTCTTGTCTGCTCGTTGCGAACGTCGATACCGAAGTCACTTATGCAGTACATCGATAAATCTTACGACTACTGCCGCGAGTTGACTCAGCGGACCGCTCACAATTTTCGCTTCTCATTTATGACGCTGCCCAGCGAGAAACGTCGGGCCATGAATGCGTTGTATGCGTTCAATCGGATCACGGATGATTTCGGCGACGATCCCACCGTGTCGCTCGACCTGCGCCGCACGCGACTGACCGCCTGGCGACAGTCGTTGAAGGCGGTACTCTGGAATCCGCCCGACGATGTCCGAGTCGACGATCTGCCGAAGACCGCCGAGGTCGCTACCCTCTTTAGTCACCCCGCGCTGCCGGCTGTGGCTGACATGGTGGCCCGTTATCACATCCCGCACGAATACCTGTTTGCCGTGATTGACGGTGTCGAGATGGATCTGCATCCGCTCAATGTCCAGACGTTCGCCGACTTGGAAAAGTACTGCTATCGCGTCGCCGGTGCCGTGGGACTGTGCTGCATTCACGTCTGGGGATTTCGCGACGAGCAAGCCAAGATCGTCGCCGTCGATTGTGGGTTGGCCCTGCAGCTCACCAACATTCTGCGGGATCTTGGTGAAGACTCATCGCTGGGGCGAATCTATCTGCCTCAAGAAGATCTGCAGCGCTTCGAGTACTCCGCGGATGATCTGCGAGCCCGCGTGTGCGACGCGCGATTCCAGTCGATGATGCGATTCCAGGTCGACCGGGCGCGCTCGTACTATGAACGAGCGGAGCAACTCTTCCAGCATCTGGAACCTCACGGCAGACCCATCCTGCGCGCCATGCTGGATATCTATGGCGGGTTGCTCAAAGAGATCAAGCGCCGCGACTTTGATGTCTTCTCGCAACGAGTCTCACTGGCGAAATGGAAAAAGCTCTGGTTCGCCGGCCGCGCCGTCCTGCAGTCAAAACTGACGTTGAAGTCTTGAGGTGCCTTCGGGTGTGTCGATCTATCTGCTTGGAAATACGAGAGACGTGGGGGGG
>CBIHQO010000524.1:0-5274 GCA_966211735.1 uncultured Schlesneria sp. | reverse complement strand
TCAAGTGAGCATCGGTATCGCTGCATTGCAGCGCGATACGAACGGCGATCTGTCCCAGCGTGCTACGGGCCAGCGAATATGCTCCGGCCAGAGTCTGACTGCCCAGCAGGACGTGTATTCCAAACGCACGCCCTTGCCGGATCAGCCGATCAAACAACAAGGCGGCAGACTGTGACAGAGAATCGTCTTCGATGAAGAATTCCTGGAATTCATCGATCACTAACAGAACTCGTGGCAAAGGTTCGTTCGGTCGTGCATCGCGATAGCCTTGCAAGTCCTGCACGCCGACTCGTCTGAACATTTCACCGCGATCTTTGAGCAGATTGTCCAGCCGCTGCAGAACGCTGACACCAAACTCGCGGTCGCTTTCGATGGCGATCACTCGAGCATGTGGCAAACGGTGGGTGGCGTAGGTCTTGAATTCGACCCCTTTCTTGAAGTCGATCAGGTAGAACTCGACTTCATCCGGGCTGTAATGCAGCGCCGCATTGGTGATCAGTGCGTGCAGCAGGGATGACTTTCCCGAACCGGTCTTACCCGCGATCAGCACATGCTGAGACGTTCCTTTTCCCAATCGCAGATACTGCAATTTGGTGGCCCCGGCACGTCCGATGGGAACATCCAATCCTGTTCGTGTACTGGAAGTCCAGAATTCGTTGGCGGGTGGCATCACTCGTTCGAACGGAACTTCCACTCGGCGGACTGACCGAGCCAATTGTCCGGCGCGACGAACGATCTGGCCGAATTCATCCGCCCCAGGTGGCTCGTCTATCACAAGAGGCCAATCGCCGAGGACCGGATCCGCCAGACGGAATGTCGACGTCAAGGACCGTGTTGGAACCGTTGTTCCGTTGCGAGTGGGAATTGACTGGGCAAGTTCCGCATGTGCTGACGGGACAAGCGAGAGGTCTTTTAGTGAGTCCCCCCGCTCGTTGACCTTTGTCGGTGAGGCCAGGCGCAAGACCGTGGCATGGCGTTCGATGTCCGCGAGCGAAAAGCCGCGTGGAAGTTGCTGCGATTCATCGACACTCATCAGCAGGAAGACACCGCATTTGACGCCACCTTCGGCGATGCTGACCAGTCGCCGCAAGGCGATCTCGGTGATATTGGTTGGAAAGTTGGCGACGACCAGGATGCGGTAGGGTTCGGCGACTTCGCCCGCTTCGCGGTTGTAGTCGTCGAGTGTCGCGTATTCATTTCGCAAGTACGTCTGCAGCACGTTTTCCATGTGCTCGGTCAAATCCGCCAGACGCTTCTCGATCTGAGCAGGCTCGGTCCAGATGCGGCTGGTGATCATCAACTCGTCGATGTCGGTCAGATGCATGAAGGAAGCGAAGTTGGCACCCAGGCCGACGGGATCGAGTATCGTGAAGCGGATCTTGCCCGGAGGAAGCGTGGTCAAGTATCGCAGCATGGCCGTCTGCAGAACCTGCATCGCTTCCGCTCGATTCTCTCCTTTGGAACGAACGACCAACGATGGCTTGTCCGCCAACGATAGCAGCAGTGGAAGCTCGAACTGGCTTCTTTCTGCGGTTAAACGAGGATCCGTCGATAGTCCCTCGGGAATGGTCGCGAGATCGGCGACGATGCGACCCATGGTCAAGATATTGTCGCTGGCGGCGGGACCATGATCCTGGGGGATCCGTGATTCCAACCACCCGCCGAGGACTGTCGACCATTTCGGACAATTCCGTCGCAACGCATCACACATGGCATCGGCGGCGGCACCTGTTTCACGCAGTCCACCGTGCCAGTCTCGAACCAGTTGGTTCCAGCTCTGCTGGTACTGGAGGCGACTTTCAGCAACCCGTTGATCGAATTCTGCCTGAAGGTTGCGGAAGTCTCGCTCGCGCTGCAGAAGCAAATCCTGTCGTCCCGTCGTGTACCTGGTCTCGGATTCCTGAAGCTGTTGAGCAGAGATCGTTTCGATTTCAGCCAACCGTGTGGGGAAAGTGGCCTGCGCCGCATCCAGTTCCGCATCCCGTTGTCTCGCGGCTGCGGTGAGTCGCGAACGGAGTTTGGCTTCCGAATGTGCGACCGCTGCCACCCGCTTTCTTTCTCGAGATTCGTCCAGTTGCAATAGTTCGGTTTTCTGAGCTTCACAATCTCGTTCTGCGGCTGCGGTCCAGCGATGAAAGGCCGTGTCGGCGTCTGTGGCCAGTTGCAGCAGTTTGTCATAGTCGGGCAGGGTTTGATGGCCCGCATACAGATGCAGCAGAAACATGACGACTAGAGCAATCGCTGATCCGGCACCGCTGGCAATCCAGACCCAATCTCGTGCGGTGGGATCAATCTTCAGGCCGATTAACGAGGGAGGGATCAACCAGATCAGCGCCGAAAATACTCCGCAACAGATTACGAACGCGACCAGCGGCCAGAAACCGCGGAAGACATGCGGCAGGAGCCGACTCATCAGTCGTCGCTGGATCGGTTCGGCTTCTCGCGTGGCGTCCACGCACGACTGATGCAAGCCTGTGAGGTCGAGTGGCAACGCAGACGGCGGCGGCATCGTCGCCTCGCCCAACAGACGACCTCGCTGCAAGAAAACCGTTGCGGCGCGATACCAGCCGTCTAGAGTTGTCAGCGATGTTTCTAACTCAATTCGACTGGCTGCCATGCCGGACGTGATCGCTTGCAGTCGTGATAAGGGGCTATCGGTTGTGTCTCCGTCGAGTAGCGACGCCAACAACCAGCCCGCATCATCGTACTCCTTCTGCGCAGCATCCTTCTCTGTCTGCCACTGCTCACCAATCTGTTGAGTTGTGCGTTCGAACTGTTCCTGAACTCTGGCCGACTCGGCGTTCCAGTATTCTTCAATGGCCCTCTGTTCGGCACTGTAAGACTGCTGCCGCGACGCGAATTCAGACTCGTAGTTCTCCGTCAACATCTGGAAGACTTGCTGATATTGCTTTTCTTCCGCAGAAATCTCGGATGCGTGTCGAGATTCGATTTCTTCCTCGCGACGTGAACGGTCCGCCACCAGATCCAGCAGTTGCTTGACCAGCTGTCGTTCGCGTTCGACCGTCAATTCCGTACTTGTATTCACTCGCGATCCTCGCATTCGCGGCATGCCCGAATCAGCACACCGTTCAATCTGGCTATGGCATCCAGCGTTGTTCGCACTTGCAGCAGCAGCGGTTCGATATGTTCTTCTTCAAGTGTCTGACTGACCGAATCGTCCCACGACGACCGCGCGATGGCCCAGACCTCTTCCAATCGGTCCGCCGCCGTTTTGATTTGTCCCGCACCGTCGATCAAGCTACCGAGTGCCATGATATCTCGTGTCAAACTTTATGATGTGAGGAGTCTGTTTGCCCCTCTGTTACAGATGGTGATTCTTCTGTTACCAACTTCGCCGTGGACGTGTCTTCTTCTTCCACATCTTTGTCTTCGACATCGCCGAGCGAAACTGCGGCCGCTTCGTTTTCTGAACGGATGTCCGCATAGGCTTCCAACGATTCAATCATCCGTCCGAGTGCCGCGATCAGATTCGGAACTTCCTCTTCCAGGCAACGTTGCAACGGTCCCGAGCGGCCGCGGTATTCATCGGATTGCTGTCCTGCTTCGGCCGTCCATCGGCGGACCACTTCGCACTTATGCTGGCAGAACTGCAGCCGAACCTTGGCGCGTTGGTGAGCGATCTTTTCTTCAATGCATTCTGAATGTCTGCCACCAACCGTTCGCATGCGACAGGTTTCGTAGGCGATGCGTGTGCTGGAGACTCCGTCGTAAGCTGCTCGCTCTTGCTCACGCCAATAAAGGGGCCGATCCTGTTCGAGCCAGGCCAGCGTGCGATCAATCTTGGACCGGAGTTCGCTTAATGCGGTCCCGGTTCGCTCACCGAAGGACATCAGCGCCAAACGAACATCACGCAGTGCGTCCAGCGAGTGAACATTGGCATTTCCAGGTCCAGGCATGATCCCCTCCTACTCTGTTATCGAGATCAGCGCTGTTGCATGTATTCTTCGATCCGTTCGGCCTTCCGCAACAGATACGGCACATGGTTTTCGTTGGCTTCGACAAATCGACTGAGCAATTTCAGGTGCTGGGTAAACTCCTCGGCGAACTTCAGATGCTCCTGATCTCGCCAGCTTTGGCTGAGCGAATTGAGTTGCCCGGACACGGTGCTCAGCCGGGACTGGAGGTCGTTATTGAATTCTCGCAGCATTCCGGCGAAGCGGCGCAATTCGGCGGGATCAACGATCGCTTGAGACATGTCGGTTCTCACGGAACGAGCGGAACAAGTCCTGAAGTGGGTATAGTATAGCTTTCGTAATCTCGCGACAGGAATCAACACCGCTGACGTTCATAAGTTATGGAAAATGTGTGACCGCCGTGCTGAAGTCAAAAATCTGCCGTGTGCGAAGGTTTCTCCACCAAAAATTGGTTGAGATTTCGCATGAGCCATCAGATTGTTAGGTTTTGCGTCCTGATCGTGTCTGTCCCTGTGTGGTCCTCTACTGGAAATTGCTGATGTCGATTGTTTTAGGTGTCGATCTGGGGACAACCAAAATCACGAGCATCGCCCTGGACACATCGGCACGCGAGGTCGTGGCCGTTGGAACGGTTGCCAATGATGCGAATATCACCGGCGATGCCGACCGCAATCGTGGCAGGTCCGAGTGGGATGCTGATCAAATCGTGGCGCAAGGAATTGCGTGTCTGCAACTTGTTGCCGAACGGCTGGGAGAACGAGCGTCACAGGTCCAGGGAATCGGTGTGACCGGGCAGCAGCATGGAATGTTGCTGGTCGACCGCACGGGAGAGCCGATTTCGCCACTGATCAACTGGCAGGATCGGCGAGCTCTTGATCAAGTCAAAGGTGGCGACCGAACATGGCTTGAGGAAACCCGATCATTTCTCGGTGAGGATGTCTGGAAGCGGACAGGTTGCCGTCTGCAACCCGGGTTCATGGCAGGAACCTTGTATTGGCTGAAGGCCCATGATCGACTGACGAAAGACAGCAAGGCGCTGTTCATCATGGACTTGTTCGGGAGTGTGCTGACCGGCCAGCCCGCCGTGACCGAACCTTCATGTGCGGGAAGCAGTGGCGTCTTCAATGTACGGACCCGTCAATGGGATCCTGAGTCGATCGCGGCACTAGGATTGTCCACCTCGTTGTTCCCTGAGATTCGCGAGGCCGATGAACAGATTGGGACGTTGACGCCGGAGGTCGCTTCGGCGACGGGGCTGTCGGCTGGCATTCCGATTTATGCGCCGATTGGTGATCATCAAGCCAGTTTTCTGGGGACCATCACTGATCGAACGAACAGT
>CBIHQO010000523.1:0-5284 GCA_966211735.1 uncultured Schlesneria sp. | reverse complement strand
GCCCGTTGTCCGTTGAACGCGGCCCGAGTTTTGCTCCGACGCAGGGCGCCGCCCGTCGCTCTTCTGGCTATCCAACGGCTGGCCGATGTGCCGCCGCAGTGGGCGCAGTGGGTTGGCGGCGGGTGAAGCGGGAGCGGTCGGCACCATCGGCTTGTTAGACACGCCGGACGCCGCCGAGTGTTGCGACCCAGCTGCCCGTCGTGGTCCCTCGGCGCTCGTCATCGCGGTCGTCGTCTGGCCCGTGGTCACGCAGCGTCCCTCCTTGGCAGCAGAGTTAGGTTGGCTCCACCGCGGTTAGACTGGCTCGTACACCACATCGAAGCCCTCCTCGTCGCGATATCTGAATCGCCCAGGAATGTGCGCTGCCATCAGGCGAAAGTTCCAAAACTGAGCGAGCGCCTCTCCCAGTGCTCGGAAGACCGCGGGGTCGCGGTCCGGGGCCGCACAGTGGTGAAGCAGATCGACATGAACCGTGTCGAGCGGGACATCGTCCTTCTCCGATGCGAACCTTCCCATAGGGCAACCGCCGTCCAAGCGAATGTCCGGGGAGAACAGTGCCGCGTACGCCAGCGCCAAGCCGAAGTCGCCAAGACACGTTCGTAGATCGTCTAAGTCGCCCTGTCCGGGGGCGCCCGAGGTGGGGATACGGTTGCGATCCATCGCCGCGAATGCAGCTTCGATGACCTCGGTTGGCATGCTGCTGTTCCCTTCGCCGTCTAACGGCTGGCCGATGTGCCGCCGCAGCGGGCGCGGCGGGTTGGTGGTGGGTGAAGCGTGAGCGGTCGGCACCATCGGCTTGTTGGACACGCCGCTACCTTCCTTCCCAGTAGCCCGGTCGACGCTTGGCGTGAGCAATCACTACGACGAGGATGCGCTGTGGCTCGTCACGGTAGAGAATGAAGTAGGGAAACTTTCGAAAGAGAACCCTGCGCATGCCGAGATAGATCGGCCAGCGATCCGGCGCTTCGACAATCAGCCCGAGCGTCGCCTCGAGTTCTTCCCCGAAGCGCGCCGCCACGCGCGGGTCTCGTTCCGCGTACCATGCAGCGGCCTCCTCGCCCTCGGCAACGGCGAGCGGGTGCAGTTCAAGGGGTTTCACGACGCCCGTTCGCCGCAGCAAGGATGCGGCGCCGGGCCTCCGCCCAGGGGATCGGCGTCACGGTCCCAGCGTCGATCTCGGCCAGGCGTCGTTGGGCTTCCTCAGCCCACGCCTGTTCGACCCCTTCGTCGGCCGGCCCGAGATCATCGAGGCTGTCGAGCAGTTCGGCGACCACCGCCGCGCGCTCGGTAGCCGGCAGTTGTAGCGCCGCAGCCAGTACGTGGTCGACGTTGTTCATGATTCGGTTTTACTCCTCCTGTCGCCGGAGCGCGAGTTCGCCCCCGCCGTGCCCGTCAGCTTCCCCGTGCGATCATCGCCCGGCGCCACAGGCACCACTGGGAACCGTCGACCGCCACCCACCGAGGCTGTCCAACGGCTGGCCGATGTGCCGCCGCGCCGGGCACCGCGGGTTGGTGATGGGTGAGGTGGGAGCGGTCGGCACCATCGGCTTGTTGGGCCAGGCTCTGCATGGCGCGGTGCTCACGTGAATACACCTCGTTCCCGCGCGAGTTCAGCGCAGGCTTCTCGCCACACTTCGCGAATTCGCGGAGTGATCGCGAACTGGTGATCCGGATCCGGATCCTCCCCTTGTGACCAATACGAGAGGGTGGCGGCGTGGAGGCGCCAGTCGCGTCGAAGGAACGCTGCCGCCCGCCGCCATGACTCACCGATGTCGGTGTCGCCCTGCGCGGCCTCGTCGAGTGACGCCACGATCACCTCCATTATCGCAAATCGGTCGTCGTCATCGAACTCGTGATCGTCATAGGCGCTCAGAAACGCGTCCAGTCGCGAGTGGTCCGCGACCAGAATCGCCCAATCTTGCGGCCACAGCGCGAGTTGAAACCTATCCGCCAGTTTTCTCACAGACGCACCGCTGGTGTATCGCATGAGGTCGTCCGGGCAGTCGTCTTCAGTTGTCATGGCGAGGATTGATCCGCCGACCGGGCGCTCCATCCGGCACGCTCGTCGAGTGCGTCGACGCTATCACTACCGCCGCGGGGCGTTGTCCGCCCAACGACTGGCCGATGTGCCGCCGCATCGGGCGCGGTGGGTTGGAAGCGGGTGAGGCGTAGGCGGTCGGCACCATCGGCTTGTTGGGCGGCACTTCTGACGCCGCACACTCCAAGCAGCCTTACCTTGCATGACATCTTTCTCGCGGTCTGAGCGGCGATCCGCCATTCAGCCGCCAATAGCACATCGCTCCTCGCGATTGTTATATCAAGTTGAGCGTCTTCCATAGCCCCTTATGCAGCACGCAGCCCCGAGTCATCTGAAGTGCTGCGTGAGGATTCCTATGCTTCCACTCAAAACGATCAGAGCCCTCCTTGGTCTTCCAGAACTGCCCGATCCAAGATGTCTTGAATAGCTCCCGAACATTTTGCTCGGCTTCTGGTTGGCTGATGCCGCATCGAGCCGCGATGGCATCCCGGAGGGTTGTTGGATCAAATTCGCGTCCAAGCTCAGAGAAAATTTCGCCAATTGCTCCCCGCACCGGTTCGGAGACAAGCCCAACAACAGAATCACTCAGTTCCCGATAGAACCAATGCGAATAGTTTTTCAACGCAGCCAGAACGTCTCGCTCTGAAAAAGGAGTTGGTTTTCCAAGTTTCTGGAGTTCGCGAAATACACTGATGACGTCACGGGGAAGAAATCGCGTGTTATCCAAGACAAACGAAAGCAGGGATTGGCCATGAATTGCAGGCGGCATCCAACTCCTCAAAAGGTCAGAAGTTGTCCCAGAAAAGCCAGCCAGTTCTGCACGGCGTCGAACGACCTCGAGGAGCGACGTTCGCTCCGGTTCGCGCACGTTGTCATACCAACTCAAGAAGATGCCATTGTCGTTCATCTTCTTTGCCATGTTGGGGTCGGGAAGCGACGCAAGTACCTCTTCCCGCATGAGGATCAGCACTTTCGCTCGGATTCTTCTCAAGCCGAAGAATTCGTTGACGTGTTTTACGGCAGAAACAAGATCCACCATAAAGTACGTATTGGCCCGATTTTGTCGAAGCGTGTAATCAAGGCCATCTAGTATTACGTAGTAGCTGCCGCCTCCGGGCTGAACGCCCCTCAAGCGGAGTTCCAGCGCATCCGACACGGCGGCAGGATCCTTCTCAATCGACTTCGTTCCGAGGACGTCATTGGCTGCCTCTGCCTCAACGTCCAAAGCCTGTCTGATGGTTCTGTAAAATCCCTTTCGGGATGTCTGTTCGCTTATCTTTACGATGTTGCCGGCGCCGACAAATCCATGCTCCCGAAGAGAATCGTAGAAGACCAGCAAGTCTGGATTCTTGGCGCGAATGTCGGGATCGCTGACCAAGAGCGACAAAATACGCAGGTGCAGAAGCATCTTCCAAACGGAAAGACTGCCACCAATCGATGAGGAGCCTCGCGCCCCGCCCGTCTTTAACAGGAGTGGAAATTCAAATGACTCAAGATTGTCAATGTTTACAAGCCAAGTAGGATCCTCTTCAGACATGAATAGCAATTTCGTCGCCAACGCGCTCTTGCCCGAACCCTTAGGCCCGTAGACGATGAACTTCTGGGGCAACTTCACCTGAGTGAGCACTCTCTCGACGTCAACAAATGCTTTTCGAATAAGTTCGGGAGCATAGATGCGCTCGTTTTCCGCGTCAGTGTACTGAAAATCAATATCTGCGAATTTGGGCTCTGTCATTGCGCCAGTCTCCAGGTTCTTCCGTGACAATTTCGACTATGAAACACTGATGCAAGAGCAGTCATCTGCAGGACTCTCACCACATTGTCCTAAAATTGTCGCTTATTGCTGCCTATCGCTGGCCAGTGTGGACAGGAAACAGGTTCGCCCACTCCTGAGTCAGAAACTGGTGGCACAGTTCGGCCGCAGTGAAAGCTGCGTAGTCCTGCCACCCGTCTGTCTTCGCTGTCGCAAAGTCGCAGATTGACTTCATGCACAGGAATTCCGGTGGAGGCGCTGTGGCGTTTTGACACGCGAGATGAACGCCATATGCCTCCATCTCGATGCCAATGAGTTTTCTCCAGTGCTCAAGGATGTCGAGCACAGGCTGTTTGACGTCAATTACCGCAGCCCCTGACCCCATAGGACCCACATGCATCTCAAGTCGTGTCCGAGGCTTTGCCGCAGGCCAACGCTGCGTAATTTCGTCGAGTCCAATTCGATGTGATCGCCAGTGATCGAGCCGCGACCGGATGCGCTCGGAAATGCGAACAGGGTCCGGGTCGGGCTCAAAATGTACGCTGCCATCACGTAACGTCAGTTTTCCTGCGTTGTAGTCGAACGTCCGGTTGGGCGCGAGAATATCTCCATATCCTTGCGCATCGCTCTTTGCTCCGGCTGCGATCCCGACCATTGCTACCAACTTTGGTCGGAAGTGAAGAATCATTTTCGTTGCAAGCACTGCTGATGCTGGCATCCCCATCTGAGTTGGGGCAGCCGCCACCACCCGAAGCAGGGTGCCATCTGCGGTGGTAAAAGTTGTCTCGTGATAGCTGCTGGGGTCATTCCCTCTCACGGCAAGCGGGCGCCATCCGGCACTTCCGGTCCGCAAAACCTTTTCCAGTTCAGGCATAGGTAGCGCGCATAGAATGGCGACATCGAAGGCGGCCGGTGCTGAGTCGCTCGCCCGCAGACTTTCAGAAGTGGAGATCACAGGCAAGATGCTTCCCGTTGAGACCGCGGCCACGGCGAGAGGATCGAACAGTAGTTTCTGAGTCCAATCACGGCCAACGCTAAACGGTAGGCGGCGCCGATCGGTTGCCAAGTCAGCGATACCCTGAGCCCGCATTCGCGCGTTGTGTTCGTCGGCATAAGCGCGCGCTGGTTCCGACGTTTGAACAATTTGGATCTCGCTCAGATTGTCAGGTCTAACTATCACACCTTGCACGGTGAATGGACGAGACGAGCGCCAGGGCTCAACTACCTGCGCCTGAAGGGCATCAAAGGAAAGGTCGTTGGCACACCCCTTCCTCACATTGCTGCCGGCGCTTGCTTCTACACGGACGTGCCAATACCCAACTGTGTCTTCGGTCATAAGTGCTCTCCGTGACGTGACAGTATCACCGCTGGCAGGCGATCGACAATGGCCTCTCGGTGGCTTCGATCACCAGGTACGGCGCCTTCGCTTGGCGACTGCCCAACGGCTGGCCGATGTGCCGCCGCGCCGGGCACCGCGGGTTGGTGATGGGTGA
>CBIHQO010000522.1:0-5297 GCA_966211735.1 uncultured Schlesneria sp. | reverse complement strand
ACCGCGACCTGGCTTATCGCTTTCCGACGACAACGGCGATCTCTCGGAAGGTCAGGCTGTTATCCCCGTTTTTCAGCACCCACTGGACTTCACCGGCCAGGGGACCATCATGCAAAGTGGATTGGCACCGAAAGTCGCATTCTTAAACACCACTCCTGGCACGACTCCTGATTGCCTGTGGATCACCTATAACAAGTATAACAACAGCAATCCCGGTACGATTAAGTGGGGACAGTACTCGGGTCTGATGAAGAATACTTTGACTCAAGGATTGGGTGACGACCCGTACGAAGTTGCATTTTATGCTACGGACAATCGGGATGTAGACAGCGTGTTCACCGCCGATGAAATGCTATTCCTGCAGTTGAATAATACTGAGGTTGATCGCCTCAACGTCACCAGCCGCTTGGCAAACCTGCTTCCGTTCAATTTCGACAAGACCAAGGGGACGCAGTCTCGCGCGGAATCGATTCGGCGGAAGTTCACCGTTCAAAGTAATGATCGTCAAAGCTTCAGCTTTCCTGTATCACCGCGTGCTGCGAATGAATACAGCCTGGATTCAAGTACGGGTACAATGAAGTTTCCGCCGCAGTTCGGCACGATCGCCAGGTATGCCACGAATGCATTGGCGGAAGACCCACTGCGTCCTCCGGTTCGTTCCTTGCTCGAAATTGAGGTGAACGGACAGCAGAACCTCACGCGGCTTCAGCGAAAGTTGAGCTTAAACGGCCTGCTAACGGGTGGTGCTACGACACCGATGTCATTTCGGCCATTGACTGCTCATCCCGATGATCCTGGGGTAACCACGATCACGTCACAGTTTGACGTGTCGATCTCGATTCCGGCGTATCCACCACAGAGCATTGCCGCACAAGAATTCTGGGCTCGACGCGATCGCCAGCAGATGTGTCGCGATATTTATGTCCTGTTGTACTTGCTCGGGCCTGGTGCCGATAACGTCAATCCCACGGCAGCGGGTGCATACACCCTCGCCCAATGTGCAGAAATGGCTCAGTTCGCTGTCAACCTTGTGGACGCGATGGACCACGACAGTGTAGTCACGCGTTTCGAGTACGATACGGACCTGAGTACCGGTTGGAACTTGGACGACGATCCGTATACGTCTCCGTCAGTCCCTCCCACCACTACCGAAACAGATCGCGCTGAAGTCTTTGGCGTAGAGCGACTGGATCTTTCGATTAGCGAAGCAATGGCAATCCGCACCGGAATGATTTCCGGGGATCACAGTGGGACGCCTTGGCCCGATTCCTCCGAACATACCTTTGGGTATGTAGAACTGTACAATCATAGTCCATTTGATGTCATCTTCGATGACAATCAGGTCTGGCAAATCGCTGTCGCCGCCGAGGGAGGCGCTGAGCGACGATTGTCACTGAAAAGTGGCGCTCAAAAAATCTCGTCTGGGCAGTGGTATTCCATCGGTTGTGCCGATGCGGATTTTGGTGGCATGACTGGTAAGAGCGTCTTCCGAGTCGATATGGATGGTTCTGGTGTCACCATGAAGGGGGGGAATTGGATCGTCCCCTTCAAAGACAACTTGGATCTGGACCTGTTAGACATCACTTCTCCTTCGACCGCATTTCAGGTCGAGGATGCTTCAGTGAATCCGATGGACCTCACGACCACTCCAGCTGAGTGGATGAAGCAGCTAGCTCTATCTCAAGCATCTAAAAAGGTAACATTCACTCTTCGACGACGTGCGCATCCGACCCGAACACACATGATGTCTTCGCAGGTCAATGACAATGACAATCCTTGGGTGCCAGTCGATAAAAAGACGCTGCCCCAATTCAGCTTGTTTAACTTAGGTAGTGCAAGCGATACGCAGGCGATGCTGAAGACCGCAGTGGATGCGATCGTCGGCAGCACAGAGAGGAAGCAGCCGCTTGATGCAAATGATATCCAACAACACGCCAAGAGTACTTATGCATCAGGTGGGACACAGAACAATACAATCAACCAGAAGAACACAGTCGGTTCTGGTAAGAACTCAACTGTAGGCCCTGTCGTAAATTACACTGTCTGGCAACCCCATTTTGATCGAGATTTCACATCAATTATTGATTTATTCCTGCTGCCTTTGTCTGCTCCCGACCAGTTGACTACGGATCTGGTCAACATGAAGACCCCTCCAGAAAGCCAGACGACTGCAGTGAATGGCGCCGGCAAATTTCTAAATCCTCTTTCCAATCCAAACCCAAATCGCTGGCATCGGTTACTGGAATTGGTTGAAGTCCCGACACGAACGAATCGTAGCGTGGGAATTGCGCCACCATTGGCAATCCCTCGTGTTCCCGGTCGCATCAACCTGAATATGCTTCGTCATACAGAGAACTGGGCCGCGCTTCTTGATGATATGCGGTATTACACGATCGACATGTCAGACCAGACGGCCTATCCCCCTGGAACCGAAATTCCGCCGTATATGTCCGATCGAATGGGGGATCCACGAGATTGGTGGGCGCAGTTCCTCATCAGTCGAGATGGAATTGATCCCTATGCGCTTAACGCGTATGGCCTTACGATTCCGATCCCCGGTTTGCCGGGATATTTGGCGACGGCTACACCGGGTGCAAAGCCCTTCCGCAGCTTGGCGGATCTCAGTTACACCACCGTCGGTGGTACGAAGACGGCAAGCGTAGAAGATACTAGTCTGCGCGGATTGCCCTTGGATACTGGAACCACGAGACGGCGGCTGGTCGAAGTGGGCCAAATTGGCGACCACAACTCCGGGGCAGTGGATCCGACTTTGCGGCATCGGTTGCTCGCCAAGATGGCGAACAACAGCACGACGCGCAGCAATAACTTTGCGATCTTCGTTTCGGTGAAGTACTTCGCCGCGGCGTCAGACCCGGCTTATGGCGGGGCGATTCGAATTGGAGGGCCTTTGAACGGGAAGCCCGAGCCTGAGCATCGCGGGTTCTTCGTGGTGGATCGCTCTAAGCTGGAACAAGGGAAGTACACAGGATCCGCCAATTACGACTTCCGGGCCTTTATCGATTACCGGAAGACATTGGCGACTCAGTGATATTGAGTCCGAAAAAACGTAAGACGCCCTGGCGAGGCCAGCAGGCGTCTTACGTTTTGTAGTTGGGCTGAATGAAAGCGATGGGCCGGATTGAATGTTTGGTTTGTTGGCTTTTGCGAGGATTCTGATTCATCAGCAGGAATCTGCGTGACATGGTAACCGCAATTTGCATAAATTGGTCTGTTTTCGGCGCAAAACGATACAACGACACCTTTTCTCTAACCGTTCCAATCGCGAAACATCAGTGAAGATAAGCAGTTAGAGGAATACTGTACTTGCGGACCGAGATTTGCGTTAGTAACTTGAATGGGCGTTGCAGTTGACGAGCGGCTGCGACTTTCGAAGTAAAATCCAATCGCACCCTTTGACACTCGTCAGCCTCACATCTCTTGGAGACCCTGTTATGACCCGAACTCGCCTCGCCCCAAAACAGAAACTGCGTCGCGGTTTCACGCTGATCGAACTGCTGGTGGTGATCTCGATCATCGCTGTGCTGGCTTCGCTGATCGCTCCGGCCGTGCAGTCGGCTCGTCGAGCAGCTCGCAAAGTCCAATGTCTGAGCAACATGCGTAACGTTGGCTTGGCGATGCAAAACTTTGCCTCGTCCAACAACGGTAACCTGCCAGCTTTGGTGTCGAATCAAGTGGTCACCAATAGCAGTGGAGCTCAAGGAAACATGGCCGTTCCTTGGACGGTTCTTCTTCTGCCAGCATTGGATAACTCGGCGTTGCTCAAGAACATCCGAAACGATGCTATCGTCACAGGAACGATGCCTACTGCTACGGCGGTCGTCAATACAGGTGCTGGCTTTGAGAATGTGGCAATTGAAGTCTTCACTTGCCCCGACCACGTCGCGGCATTCAAGAAGCCTGGTGGATTGTCTTACGTCGTAAATGCAGGTCACATGGCCCCGGGAACTGGAGCGGGCGCTTGGGGCGTTACAGATTTGGTTCACAATCCTGGGATTTTGGATTGGGCGCTTCCTGCAAATGCTGGCGATGCCAATGATATCACGATTGGACTTGCTACCGGCGTAATCTGGAAACAAGGTTTCACGAGCGCCTTGGACTATGTGTCGACTGGAGACGGTACGACAACAACAATTTTGATTACCGAAAATCTTCAAGCTGGTAATTGGTACAGTACAACGACCAACGCTCTCGGGTTTGGTATCAGGATGCCTGCGACGCTGACAAACTCCTATGCCAATGCAGGGACTGCTGGTTCTACGCAACTTTATATCTCTGCCCCAGCTGCACCAGATGATTGGTTTATCAATCGTAATTTGTCGGCAGCGCAAGGTTCGGCACCACGTCCAAGCTCACAACATGCCGGTGGCGTGAACGTGATTATGTGCGATGGTGCAGGCAAGTTCCTCAATGAAAGCATGGATCAGGGTGTGTTCACCAAACTGATGACATCCAACGGTGTGTCATACGGCGAACAAGCACTGGACCAAGGTTCCTACTAAGCTCGTTTGAGTCAGGTTGAATCCAAGAGAATCACCCGTCGGCCTTTGTTGGTCGGCGGGTGTTTTTTTGCGCTGAGTGGGTCAAGCGAGCGATCTGGGTCTCCTGTCACAATCTGTCGCACGTGTTGACCTCGTCATTGAGGCCAGTACGTCGTGCCAAACACTGTCAGATCAGGCTTAACGAGGCGACCGCATCGGCTAGGCCGACTGCACCTTGCGCACGATCGCCACGATGATCCCGATCACCACAGCCACGAACCCGAATCCGCCACCGATTTTGGCCGCCGGAGAGCTCGAGATCGTGCGTCCGTTCTGATCCTGGATTTCGCCCCAGATGATGCCGCAGTTGGTGCATCGGTGACCCGCTTTGACCTCGGTGGTGCTCGTGAACTTGTAGTGGCACTTGGTGCATTCGTACTGCATCACCATCTGCTGACTCATGTTAGGCGCACCCATGTTGCTGCTCATCTGGTGGTGCGGTCCCATCCCAGGCATCGACATCTGCGGAGGCTGAGGCAACTGCGAGTGAGGCATCCCACTTGGAGGAGGCGAATAGTCGTTAAACTGAGGCTGCATCGAGGCATGCGCTCCCGAGTCCATGATTGGTGGAGGGTTGTAAGTCGGCTGCGAATGAGCCTGAGCATGGGCCATCATCTGCGCCCCCGATGCTCCGCTATTGATGGCCGGCTGGGATGGCATCGTTTGCCCATGCCCGAAACCAGGCATCGCCGCCCCGCCTGGTACGCCTGGCCCAGCGGCATTTGGGCTGGCGGGACT
>CBIHQO010000521.1:0-5307 GCA_966211735.1 uncultured Schlesneria sp. | reverse complement strand
TGGGACTGGCCGAAAGCCGTCCCCAAGCTGAAGACGCTGTCGCAGATCTTCAAGGAAAATGGCGGCTTTGAGATTGAAGCGACGATCAAAGGGGCGGAAATGATCGGCTGGAAGTATGCCGGTCCGTTCGACGATCTGCCTGCTCAATCGACTGCGGGCGGCGTTCCGTTTGACGAACGCGTGGCTGACAAAACCGGTGTCGGCTGCCATCGCGTCATCGACGGTGGTCGCGACTTCAAAGGGAACGCGAACGTTGTCGCCGGCGAAGGGACGGGCATCGTTCACATCGCTCCCGGTTGTGGCGATGTCGACCATACTCTCGGTGCGCAAGCCGGCATCGTCGGTATCGCGCCGCTCGCCGAGGACGGATCATTTATCGAAGGCTTCGGTGTCTTCACTGGCAAGAGGGCCACGGATCCCGCCACCGTGGATCTCGTCTTCGCGACGCTCAAGGAAAAGGGGCTGCTCGTTAATGTCGAGCAGTATCCGCATATCTATCCCTTCTGCTGGCGCACCGGGGACGAACTTGTCTTCCGTCTCGTTGACGAGTGGTTCATCAACATGGACTGGCGTCAGGAGATTATGGACGTCACGGACAAGATCCGCTGGGTGCCCGACAGTATCCAGGGGGGCGAGCGTGAGCGTGAATGGCTGACCAACATGCGCGACTGGATGATCTCCAAGAAACGCTACTGGGGCCTAGCGCTGCCAATCTGGATCAATCCCGACGATCCAACCGACTTCGACGTGATCGGTTCGCTCGCCGAACTGAAGGAGCGCGCGGTTGAAGGCTGGAATGATTTCCAGGGGCACACGCCTCACAAGCCATGGATCGATGGAGTGAAGATCCGCAGCGAGAAGACGGGTGCGATACTCAACCGTGTTCCCGACGTGGGAAATCCGTGGCTCGACGCGGGGATCGTGTCGTTCAGCACGATGGGATTTAACTCGCATCCCGATTACTGGAAGAAATGGTATCCCGCCGACTTGGTCACCGAATGCTTCCCCGGTCAGTTCCGCAACTGGTTCTATTCGTTGCTGTCGATGGCCACGATGATGAACTACGACCGCACCGACGACGCCGACAAGAAGAAGCCGTTTAAGACGCTGCTCGGCCATCGCCTCGTGATGAACGAAGTTGGCAAGCCGATGAGCAAGTCCAACGGGACGGCCATCTGGTTTGAAGAGGCGGCCGAGCAGATTGGCGTCGACACCATGCGCTGGATGTATCTGCAGCAAAATCCGGCCAGTGACCTGCGGTTCGGTACGCGTGATAAAGATCAGCCGGTTACTCTGCAAACGCCGAATGGACCCACGGATTTCACGATCGATGGCGTCAGAACCCACCTCGTGACCAGCGCCCCCGCCGACGAAACGCGGCGCATGGTGCTGATCCCACTGTGGAACAGCTACGCATTCTTCGTGAACTACGCTCGGCTCGATGAGTTCGATCCATCTGCGCCAAAGGTGCCAGTCCAATCGCGGCCCGAAATCGACCGCTGGATCTTGTCGAACCTGCAGGCACTGACACGTGGCGTTCGAGCGGCGATCGAAGATTATAACTCGCCCGAAGCCTGTCGCTTATCAGCCGCGTTTATCGACGATCTGTCGAACTGGTACATCCGCCGCAATCGTCGACGCTTCTGGCGATCAAAGGATGCCAGTGATACCGACAAACTGGCCGCCTATCAGACGCTGTACGAAGTTCTGGTGACACTGTCGAAGTTGCTCGCGCCGATGATCCCATTCCTCAGCGAACGGATGTACCAGAACTTGGTTCGTCACGATGGACATGGCGCTTCGGAACCGGAGAGCGTTCATCTGTGCGAGTATCCGGTCGCCGACCCAGCACTCCTGGATGAGGGGCTGAACGCTCGCATGGCAACAGCGCAGTGCGTGGTGGCGCTCGGTCACAAGTTACGGGGTGGGGACCTGCGAGTCCGCCAACCGCTCGCTGAACTTCGAGTATCGAGCAGCAATGATGCTGCGAAGGACGCGGTCCAACGATTGAGCGAGGTGATTCGCGAAGAGCTGAACATCAAGCAACTGACTGTCTGCGATAGCCTTGCCGATATCGTCAAATACACGTATCGAGCGAACCTCAAGACGCTGGGCCCGAAGTACGGCAAGCTGTTGAGCGTCTTGCGAGAAAAGCTGCCGTCTGTCGACGGTACGTTGCTGGCTCCGCTCCGCGCGGGCACGCCAGTGACGATCACACTCGAAGGAAATGAAATCACGCTCGCTCCCGATGATGTCCAAGTCGGAACCGAACAAGCTCCAGGCTGGGTGAGTGGCGATGACCAGGGAATCCAACTCGCGTTGTCGACCGTGCTGACTCCTGAACTCCTACGCGAAGGGATGGCTCGCGATTTCATCCGACAAGTTCAACAACAGCGAAAAGACGCGAACCTCGAAATCGAAAATCGCATCCAGATCACCTATGCGACGGCAGACGCTGAAGTCGCGAAGATGATCGCTGAATGGGGTGACTTGATCCGCAACGAAACGCTCGCGGACAGCTTGACGGCGTCGGATGCAGTGCCTGAGGATGCGAAGTCGGTCAATATCGGAGACGCGAAGGTCTCGATCTGGATCCTGAAAGTGTAGTGATCCAAAGTTAACGCGAAGAAGATGTGACACGCTTCACGATGACCAGAGTTTGACAGCGATCCTTGCGAAATCTTATTAAAAGCGAGAATGCCCCGGCGATAAGTCGGGGTGTTTTCGTTTATGTAGGGGGAAGAATCGGCTTCACTGCTTGTGGCCGCGAGCAATTACGAGGAGCGATCATGAATCGTCGTCCAAAATATTCGAATCGCCGCGGAATCACGCGAGTCGACTTGATCGTGCTCCTTGGAGCTTGCCTATTGCTCTTGATGCTCTTTCTGCCCGCCTGCCGAAGTGCACGAAGACCTGCGCGGAAGCTGCAGTGCCTGAGCAACATTCGAAATCTGGGTTTGGCAAACCAGAATTCTGCCTCTCAGAACGGCGGCAAACTCCCGTACCTCAGCGCTTTGAAAGTCATTAAGAGTGGTGCGGAGGAGGAGGGCGAACTTGTGCAAAGCTGGCAAGTCGTCTTATTGCCCGCGTTGGACGAGACTGCCCTTTTTAGGGCAATCAAAAAGAACGCGGTCGTCAAGTCTGGTCGAGCGACAATGAGCGATGCGGAACGGATCGCGGTAGAAGTCTTCACATGTCCAGACGACAGCGACTCGTTCAGGAAACCCGGCGGACTGAGTTATGTGGTGAATGCGGGATTCATTTCGGGATCGCTTTACCTTGGCGATCCTGATCGGAAGCATATTCCGGGGTCCCTGGCTTGGGTTGGCGAGCCGGGTGATGACCAGGCGATTGCCGTGCATGCCGCGACGGGAGTGTTTTGGCAGCAGACAGATGTATTCGAGCCGTCTCTCGAATACGTGATGACTGGCGATGGTGTGTCGGCGACGTTGATGCTGGCCGAAAATCTTCACGCGGGGAATTGGTACGACACGGACACCGCCGCAATTGGCTTTGGGTTCCCCGTTGCGAATTCGAAGGGCCAAGTTCCGTTGGGAGCGGGGCGGACCTTTGAATCGGAGCAGAAGCCGCTCAATACCGAGTTCAATCATGGAACACTAACTACCGCCAGGGGGCAGGATTGGCGAATCAATGCGGACTTGAAAGCGAAGGTCGGCACGCTGCCTCGGCCAAGTTCCAATCATGCGGGTGGTGTTAACGTCATCATGTGTGATGGGGCAGGGAAGTTCCTCAACCAGAACATTGACCCACATGTCTACCTGAAGTTGCTAACATCAAATGGTGTCACTTGGGGTGAAGGTGAGCTCAAGCAAAGTGAATGGTGAGCCAATATGGTGCGACAGTACGAACCGAAGCCTTGCATGCGACGTGGAATTACTCGCGTCGAAATGGTGGTGATCTTGGGGATCTGCGTGCTGCTCACGCTCATGTGCGCTCCGGCGGTATTGTCTGCCAGAGGAGCTGCGAGAAAGCTCGAATGCCTGAACAACATGCGAAATATCGGCTTGGGGATCCAGAATCTCGCTTCGCGACAAAGCGGAAAGCTCCCGTTTCTCAGTGCTGTGAAGACCATCAAGAATTCATCGGACGTCGAGGGTGATTTCGTGGAGGGCTGGCCCGTGGCACTATTGCCAGTCATGGACCAGACTAAACTTCATCACGCGATTAGCGCGAATGCCATCATCGAGTCCGGCCAAGCTCGCATTCGTGACGAAGAACGAGTGGTGATTTCGGCCTTGGGTTGTCCAGACAATCCAGAGGCATTCAAGAAACCGGGGCGACTTAGCTTTGTTTTGAATGCCGGGTTTATGTCGCAGGCCCTCTATCATGGCGATCCCGATCGGAAGCATGTTCCAGGGTCTCTGGCATGGAGCGGTGAGCCTGGTGATGAAGAGGCGGTGGCTGTGCATGCGTCAACCGGGGCGTTTTGGCAGCCGACGGATGCTTTCGAACCGTCGCTCGACTACATCTCGATCGGTGATGGAACCATCGTGACTTTGATGGTCACAGAGAATCTTCAGGCGGGAAATTGGTACGACACGGATACGGCGAGTATCAGTTTCGGCTTCCCGGTCGCGAACTCCGACGGGAAAGTTCCTCTCGGAAGCGGTCACACTTTTGAGTCAGTCGAGAAGCCGCTCAATACGGAATTTGCAGGTGGGACGTTAACCACTGCCACCCCGCAGAATTGGCGCCTCAATGCCGATCGCCAGGCCAAAGTTGGGACGTTGCCGCGTCCCAGTTCCAATCATGCGGGAGGGGTGAATGCCATTTTTTGCGATGGGGCCGGGAAATTTCTGAATCAGCAAATTGATCCCTATGTCTACATCAAGTTGATCACCTCCAACGGAGTTGCTTATGGCGAAGGAGGTCTGACACCCGGTCAGCAGTAGCGAGAAATAGATGGCGTGTTCCAGTTCGGGACTCCCTCTATTTACGAAATCTGCGGACCAAAAGCTTTGATCCGCAGATTAGGTTGATGAATCGCCGCGAACTCGTATGGCCTATTTGGGTGCTGGTGTTGAATCTGATTTGGGCGTTGATGGAATCGGCGTAGGCTGAGCGTCCAGCGTCGTTCCCGGAGTCGGTGGCTGTGGGACTGGATCACTATCGGCTGGGGCCAATGTTGGCGATGTCGGTGTGGCCGGGCTGGTGATCTGTGCGTCTTCCTGCAGGTAGCTCAGGGCAACTTTCAGAGCGGCGAATTCGCGTTCGAGAGCTCGCTTGCTGCCATGTGAATTGGGGTGGACTCGCAGTCGTTGCAGGGGGCTGATTTCTTCTTCGACG
>CBIHQO010000520.1:0-5315 GCA_966211735.1 uncultured Schlesneria sp. | reverse complement strand
GGCACTGCTTCCGTCACTCGCTTCGCTCCCACTTCTTGCCGCGTGCCAGGTCACTAGGTTCGAATCACGCCGGAGAGCCAGGCCGAGATGGCCCCGCCAATGACGACTGGAAACCAGGCGGCAAGGTCGGCCGGAATGATCTGGCTTGCTCCGAGCATCTGGCTCCCTTGCACGACTCCAAACAGCGAGGCCAGGACAAAGCCACACAGGGCCGAATCGGCAACAATACCGGGACTCTCGCGTCGGACCATCAACGGAACGACGATCAGAATCGCAATGATATTGAGCAATGGCTGGACAAGTCGGGCGTGGAAATGAAGCACCAGTCGATGGACCGAGACCATGCCGAATGCAGGGCAACGAATTCGTTGCAGCAATTCCGAGGTGGAGAGCAGCGAGTAGCTGGAACTGCGTTGACACAACTGGTCGGCGGTCACCGAGGAAACGACGAAGACATTGGGAGTGTTCGCAGGCAACCAGACCGTCTCGCGTCCAGTCTCAGTCAGCCGTTGCTTCAATTCGGCGGGTGTTGGCGACACGCTTCTTAACAGCCAGCCTGCCGGGCGTTTGCCACGCGCCGGGAAAAACGTTGCGGTCGGTGCTTCCAGAATCGTGATTTCGCTGACGATTCCCGGGGCCGGCAGCACGAACGAAGCCTGGTCGATCGTGCGACTGGACAAGCGAATCGCTCGCCCATCGATCGAGATTCGCGTGGTATGGTCCGTGAAAGATTCGACATCATGTCGCGTGGCAGCGCCACCACCGCGCGATTCGTATGCTGCGTGGGCAATCTGCGGGACGACGAATTCCTGGTTGAGTGCCAGCAGCATGTAGACGCCCGAACTGGCAATGATCAGTGGAGTCAGCACGCGATACATGGGGATTCCTGCTGCCAGCAGCGGATGAAGTTCGCCACTGCGCTGAAGCAGAACCAGCAGCACCATCAGGGAAATGATGGTCAGTGCGGGGCCGGCACGATCGAGGAAGAAGACCGATTGATAGGCATAGCACTCAGCAATCGACTTCAGCAGCGAGGCCGTCCCTTTGTCGCCATTGCGTGTCAGAAATTCGTCAAGGTTCTCCAGCAGATCGATGATGATCACCAGCCCGAATGTGGTGATGAAGCACACCCCAAATGTGTGGAAGAAGCTGCGCAGCAGATAGCGATCAAAGGTCATTGCATTCCGCGGCGATGCGGTAACAGGTAGGAATTGCCTGGCAATTGCAAAATGTCTGGCGGTGTTAGGCGGACGGGATTTAAGGAGAATTCCTGAAGTCGGTCAAGATCGACAGCAGTTTCGCCGACCGCAGTCACCGCCAAAACAACAACTCGCTGGCAAAAAAATGCCCCCACGGTGGCCAAGTCTTGCGAGTTGACCTTGACCTATTGCCGAAGATCAATAAGCTCCCGCTCCACGACAACCGGCAGAAAACGCCTGTTTGTCGACAGTCGACAGTTGTCTGCTGCAGACGTTCCACGGAAGGAGCACGCATGAAACGCTGGTTGGCCAAGCTCATAATTGGTTCGTACCTGACGGCATTGGCCCTGGGAGTAGGTTGCCATGCCATGAATTTTGGTATGTCCTCTCATCCCGCGGTGTACTTCTTCGTCTGGGATATGTTCTGCGGATGGTCGGCACACGAGGTTCGTTATCACCTGGTCGCCGAAGGGGAAAGTGGGGCCTACTATCGCCTCTGCCCACCACCGTGGAACACATTCTCGCCTTACGGTGACCTGGAACGCGATCAGTACGACGCGATTGGTAACGCGCATGCGAAGATTGCCAATAACACGCTGCGACATACCGATCACGAGCCCATCACCCGGTTTTTCCTGCTCGAGGAAACCTGGCCGAAAAAGTACAACTTGCCCGACCATCTGTGGGCCGCAAGGTTCGACGAAGAAAAAGATCCTCACAGCTATTTCTGGCTGAAAGCAACGTTCGACAGTGACGGCATGGTCATGCAGGGGAATGGCGACTACATCACGTACCTGACGAATCTCGCCGTCACGGACAACCCACGCCTGAAGGCGGATTCACTGCGTGGCAAGCCGTTCTACGCGGTTGACCCTTCTCAACGGACAGCAACAGGACCGGGATCCGGAGTCGAGACAACCGAAACCGATCTGCCATGGTTGCATCCGAACGCGAACTGATCGACTCGATTACCATCTGATCTTGCAGGCAGGAGGCCGCAGAATGACAACGCAGAACGACGGGTTCCGGGCACGAGTCGATCGCTTCTTCTTCGCGATGGAAGTTCCCTATGCCATGGCATTGGTGCGTATGGTTTTCCCCATCGTCCTGATGGGAATGATTTTGCCGCGTTGGTACGTGGTTCGAGAACTCTTTTCCACCGATGGTGCCACCGCCCAGCTTTCGACCGGCTATGGCTGCAGTTTGCTGCCTGAGTTTTCGGGAACGGTCGCCGTGGCGTTGTACGCCATCATGATCTTCTCGATGCTGACGGCGTCGATTGGCTGGTGTACGCGTGTCTCACTGGCGATCTCGTGTGTGTTGTTCACCTATTTTTCGATGCTCGACTATGTCAGCACGCTGACCAAGTACACCGTAATTGCCACTCACGTCCTTTTTCTTCTGACCCTTTCCGCCAGCGGAAGCTTGTGGTCGGTTGATGCCTGGCTGGCCGGGCGCAAAAGGAGTCATTGGCCCGGCCAACCGTCTGCCGAATACCAGAAATTCCCGTGCTGGCCGCGTCGCCTGCTGCAGTTGTTCATCGGCGTCGTCTACTTTGGTGCGGCAATTACCAAGATGCACACGCCATTGTTCTTCACGGGCGACATGCTGCAGTATTGGATGCAGACTCACATCAATTTCAAGCACCCGATCGGTGAGTACATGAGCCTGTATCCGATCATGCTGGTTGGCTTCGCGTACGTGACGATCATCTGGGAAATGACATTCATCTTTCTCAGTTGGAAGGGAAGCTGGCGGCCCATCATGCTCACTTTGGGAATCCTGTTCCACTTCATGACCACGCTGACATTGGGGCTGTTGATGTTTCCGATGATCTGCTACTGCACCTATCTGTCCTACATGGATGAAGAAGATCTGCAAAAGGGAGCTGCCTGGTTCCGTCGGCAATGTCGCCGCCTGAGCTGGTTGAAGACTTCCGTGCAGAAGCTAATGTCGCTTCGAGAATGGATGGGTCAACCAGCCAATAGCTGGAAAACCTCCGCGCGGGCCGCCTTTGTATTTTCGATGGCACTCTTCGCGGTCGCCAACGTTGAAGTCGAACATTGGCTGGATCTGTATGGGGAACGCCGTCCAGAAGGCCGCCACCAGTTGGTCGCCATGGATCAGGACGAAGTCGCGAAATTGATGGCACCGACTGAACCGTTTCGCATCTCAGACCACTTCTTCGCAATCGACATTGGCACAATCCTCGTGGGCGATCGCCTCGCCGATCGCAGAGCGGAATTTCGACAAGGTGAAAAGCTGATCGCTCAGTGCAATCTCACTCCCCCGCATGCCGATATGTATATCGAATGCAAGCTGCAGAACAGTGACAATGTGATTGTTGATCGATGGGGATCGATTGCCACTCGAGAAATGTTTCGAACTAACTTCAGCTATCAATTCAGCGATGCCACACCGCCGGGTGAATATCACCTGGTCGTCGAAACGGCCGGAACGCCGATTCTGAAAAAGAAATTCCAACTGCTGGAACGCCGGGGAAAAGTCGCCGCGAATTGACCGCGATAGAGGGTTTGTAGATAGTGGTCACCGAGGGCAGCGCCATTGCTGCTGCCCCGGATTCACATCTAGATTCCCAGTTTAAGAGTTCGCGTTCATGTGGTTTTCCGAGAATCCCTGGCCACCGATGATCATCGCCGCCGTTTTGGCGGCGGTGTTTCTGTTGATGTGGAATGCGAATCGCCGCGGCCTGCATCTTGTGGTCGCCGCGTTATTCGCACTGCTCTGCGGTGGCTTCTATTTTCTGGAGCAGGCCATCGTCACCGAAGGTGAACGATTGCAGCAGAGGGTCGTGCAACTCTGCGAGGACTTTCGCGACAAAAAGCCGTCGGTTCTGGACTATGTTTCTGACACAGCTCCTCAGGTCAAGCTGCAATTTGCTTCTGCTTTGGTCATGGTGACCGTTGGCAAAGATCTCAGGCTCAGCGACTTTCAAACGGCGCTCACGAAAGAAAATACGGAAGGGACGGTTCACTTTCGCGCGAACGCGTCGCTCAATGTTGTCGGTGTTGGGGATGTGGGATATTCGCCCGCGCGATTGATCCTGACATTTCAACGTGAAAAAGGGGAATGGAAAATCGTCAAGGTTCAACGCCTGAACCCCCTCAACGGCAAAGAGATGGACGTCCTGGAACAGTCCGCAGGCTGACCGATCGGCACACCGTGTCCGTATCTGCTTGAGAAAGGCCGTCGATTGCTGGCCGATGCAATCATCCGCTGGACCGCTCGATTGTTCGTGGCCTGCTATGTCGGGCGTTTGTGCGTGGATGCGATCGGATCGCCTGACACCAACTCGCTTCGCATCGCGAGGTGGCTGTGGACGTGTGGCTGTGCGATCTACTTCGTTCATGTCGCGGCGGCATTTCATGGGATGCACCAATGGAGTCATGCCTCCGCCTATGAACATGTCCTCACGCGCACCACAGAGATGACTGGTTTTACGTCCGGCATTGGTCTGTATGTCAATTATGCGTTTGGCGTCCTCTGGCTCGCTGACACCGTGATCTGGTGGCTGGATCCGAAATGGCCGGATCGAATCGCCCCCTATTCCCTCGTGCAGACCATATTTGCGTTCTTGATGTTTCAAGCAACAGCCGTTTTCGGCCCCTCATTCTGGAGGCCGATCACAGTTGCCGTCATCGCACTGTTAATCGTCTTGCGACGATTCGCGGCCAAGAGGCCTGACCGCGTCGGCGACAATCTCGCTTAGATCTTGTGCCGCAGCGGTCACGACGGAATGCGGATGACTTTCTTCCGGACTTGGTTGAGCCTATCTTGTTGAAGATTCCACTTTGCCCCCCCTCGGAGAACTTCTCATGCGATCGCTTGCGACATCCTTGATGCTCTCGTTGTTGATCGCATCCCCGCTGCTCGCTCAAGGCGACAAGCCAACGGAGCCTCAAAAATATGAACAGGGTCCGGACTCGAAACCGATCGCTGGCGTTGCCGAAGGAAAAGTGACGAAGCATTCGTGGAAGAGCGGGATTTTTGAAGGCACAGTTCGCGACTACTACGTCTACGTCCCTGCAAAATACGACGCAGCGAAGCCCACGGCGGTCATGGTCTTTCAGGACGGTCATTCGTACGTTAACAAGA
>CBIHQO010000519.1:0-5324 GCA_966211735.1 uncultured Schlesneria sp. | reverse complement strand
GTCTGGATTGCCCACTTTGACACCTTGCAATTTCATTCGCCGGGTCACCCCATCAATGACATCGTAGGCCAACGTCGAATGCTCGTAATCGATCGACTCGGGGGCAGAGCAAACAACCAGAACGGTGTACTTGCCCTTAGTGAGATCTTCCTTGGTCATCGTCTTGAAGTCGGCAGGGGTGAGTGGTTCACCCATCACCATCTTTCCGAACATCACACCCAGCGAACAACCGGGAAGTGACGAGGCGACGGCAGTGCAGAGCCCGATCCCGACAGCCTTGATGACCAGGCGGCGGGAAACCAGTGACCGAGATGTTTCTTTGGACATGGGGCGATCCTTCGCCGGATACATCGCCATCCTTGGCGACGCCGAACTCAAACCAGGCAACAACTCAACTAGGCGTTGCGCCAAATGGCCAACAGCCATGACACCAGCGCGATGCTGCCAATGACCACGATCAACGTGGTCAAAAGCATCATCGGTTCTTCGACTAACCACGTCGTGCCACGTACGGCACTGTACAGACTCCAAGGGATCATCAGGACGCAGAGCGTTGCCAGCAGGAGCCCAGCGATGTTGGTTCGGCCCGCTTCAACAAACTCTCCACGAACGAAATGCGAAAAACTGGTTGTCATTCCGCAACCGGGGCACGGCCGCGAAAAGAGCAATCGAATTGAACACTCGGGCAATCCGATTTGCTGATGCGTCCCGAATCCGCGCGGGTCTGGTTTTAGCGACCAGGCCAAAGCAAATCCGCTGATCAGAAACATCGCCCACGCAAACAGGAGAGTGCGCGCGAAGTTTCCGATGGGAGCCCCATCAGTGTGTCGGAACCGAATCATAAAAAAGGTCTAGGAGAGGCAGAGTGATAGTTCGCTGAAGCAATGGCATCAATATCGTGCGTGATGAATCTAGCAATCGCCGCCCTGATTCGCACCGAAAACAGGGGTTGATCAAAAATCCACGGCGGGAACTGCCGATCAGTCGCCGCAACTCCGTGCGTTATTCCCTGCAATCTGAAGAAATGCGGAGCCGTGACACGGATTGTGGAGGCCGTCTTGCACCGGAGGTGCAGAGCCGTTGAGAATCACCACAGTTCATAAGTCATTTCTGCATCATTCTTTATGTATTCCAGATTGGAATCCATGCCTGAGGTCGTCGATGTGATGTAACGGCCTTAACAGTAATAGGTTGTGTCATTCTTATCGCGGAGTCAGTCTGTGTCGAATCGTGGGAACTTGGAACTGCGGGAAGGGTTACGTTAAGTTAACGAAATCAGGCGCACCGTGACTGAAAACATGATTGCATTCTTGCCGTAAACCCAAATTGACACTGGAAAACGGGCTGCCATATACTCCCGGCCCATTTCCACCGGGGTTCTGTCACGAGTTGGTTGCCAATCATGATGCGCGGAGCGGATCGTGAATGGTTAGGAAACGCAAGCCAACGCGTGGCTGAGGCCAGATTCACCAAGGACGGTTGACTTCGGACTCAACACACTCGGGAGCGCCCGTGCGGGGCTGTCAAATCCAGTTGCGAACCGGATGGCTGGTTGCGTGCTGTACCGCGATTTTCGCGGTCGCAGTTGCGACAGTGTCCCCGCGCATCTATGGGATTGCTCAGGAATCGCCTGCCGTTGTCGATGCTCCGATCCAACTTTCGGCCGATTGGTCGCAAGAGTGGACCGAAGAAGGGACTACGATTGCCCTCTTCCGCGGATCCTGTCGGGTTGTGCAGGGTGATCAGGTCTACACCGCCAACAGCATGGTTGTTTGGGCGCACAGTCGCGGATCGCGCAGTGATCGACGAAGCCATGTCACGGTTTACCTCGAAGATGGTGTTGAACTGCAAGGACCGACCGAGACCCGAAGCGAGCAGTCGCTGTGGGTCGATCTGGCATCGAATCGAGGATTGTCGCTGTCCGTTAAAGGTCGCGTCCCTAATCGACCCGGCAAAGACGATCCACTCTACCGTCGTGCGGTGGATCGAACGGGAAGTCCCACTCGAACAACTTTGCGCCAGACGCAATTGACGGTCCCCGCGCCTGTCGATGTGGATCCAAGTTGGCGAAACGTTCCGCTTGAACCACAAGCCGGTTTGAGACGAGTCCGCGTCTCTCCGCGCAGCATTGCGATGCCATTCAGTATTCAAAGCGAGATGTCGTACAAGACGACGCCACCCGAGCAGGTCACACTGATCACCGGTGGAGTGAACGTTGTGGTCGACGGAATGACGGTGGGGGGCCAGGATGGAAGCGGTGCGATCGATCTGAGTGCCGATCGAGTGATCATCTGGACCGAAGCGTCCGAGTCGGGCCAGTTCTCACCCGAGATGTTGCAGCGCCCCGAGCAATCCTTCCAACTCTACCTGGAAGGAAACATCGTTATCAGGCGGCAATCCCTGCTGCCACAACTGGGTGGCGTGGAGGTTAACAACGTCATCCGGGCGACACGTGCCTTCTACGATGCTCGCGAGAATCGAGCACTGATTCTCGATGCGGATCTGCAGACCTACATTCCGTCACGCGACGTGACCTTTCGCATTCGTGCGCAAACGATACGTCAAGACTCTTTGAAATCGTACCATGCTCAGAATGCGTGGTTCACCACCAGTGAACTGGGGTATCCAGGATATCGTATTCAAGCGAATGATCTCTATCTTGAACCCCGACCAACGGGGATCGGAACACAGGTCGATCCGACAACCGGTCAACTCATTCCGCGAGAATCGTATTGGGTCACGGCGCAGGGAACGCAGTTTCTGGCAGGGGACCTTCCGCTGGCTTATGTGCCGCAGGTCTCTACCCCGATTGAGGATCCTGGGATACCCCTGACGGGCTTACAAGTTGGCCAAGATCGAATTTTCGGTACGCAGATCCGATCAAAGTGGGACGCCTACGCACTGTTTGGATTGCAGCGACCCGAGGGCATGAGCTCAAACTTGAACTTGCTGGTGGATTACTTGAGCTACCGCGGTCCGGCAATCGGCGCCAGTGGGAAATACTCTGGAGTTGATCCTTGGGGTAACCGGTATTCGGGGGGAGGGATCAAGTACTACGTCAATGATGGTGGCGTCGACAACTTGGGTCTTGATCGTCGAGCGTTGGTGCCAGAAAACGTAAATCGAGGCATTTTTGAGTGGAATCACACTCATAACTTCGACGCTTACAGTATGAAATTGTTGACGGAAATCGGAGTGGCGTCGGACCGAAACATCCGCGAAAGCTTCTTTGAAAAGGATTTCGACACAGGTAAAGACCTGGATGTCATGGCGTACCTGCGGCAGAAGCCAGCGGATAACTGGACTTGGTCGTTGCTGGTTCAGCCAACCGTGAACTACTTTGAAAACAACACGGCATGGTTGCCACGCGGCGATTTGAATTCTCTTGGTGTTCCACTGCTGGGCGACTATATCAATTGGAGCCAACACACCTCGCTCGCCTATGCACGACTCAATCAGGCGACGGCACCAACGGATCCGCAAGATACGTTCACCCCGCTTGCCTACTACACAGATGCCAATGGCATGGTGACGATGACTCGTCACGAACTCGATGCTCCATTCAATCTGGGGCCGCTAAAACTGTCACCCTATGCCCTGGGCGAAGCGGCGTACTGGAGCGACAGCTTTACCAATCAATCGATTGACAGGCTTTATGGGCGCGGTGGCCTTCGTGCGAGTCTGCAATTCTGGAAAACGTTCCCTCACATCCAGAGTGACATCCTGAACTTGAACGGCCTCGCCCACAAAGTGACGCTGGATGCCGACTATGGGTATGCCCAGGCCAGTCGCAGTCTGGACGAGATTCCGCAGTGGAATCAGTTCGAAGACAATGCCCAAGAACGCTTCCGCGAACGGTTCATCACCAATACGTTCAACGGAACATTGCCTCCGCAGTTCGATCCGCGGTTCTATGCTGTTCGTTCTCAATCGGCGACCAGCGTCAGCGCCCCCTACAATGAACTTGTCGACACTCAGCAGGCGCTGCGTCTGGGCATCAGCCAGCGTCTGCAGACGAAAGTCGGCCCGCCAGATCGACAACGTATCAAGGACTGGATGTTGCTGGATTTGGGGATTTCTTATTTTCCAAATCCGAATCGAGATAATTTCGGGCAAAATTTTGGCCTGTTCAGCGGGCACTACGTCTGGAATGTCGGAGACCGCACCTCGGTGATTGCGGATTCGATGTATGACTTCTTCGAAGGTGGCCAGCAGTGGTGGAACATTGGTGTGATGAGTCAACGCAGCTTCCGTGGTAGCGCGTACGTCGGGGTGCAGCAGATCAAGGGGGCCACCCTGGACAGCCAAATCCTGACTGGCAGCTACAGTTACACGATGAGTCCGAAGTGGGTTTCGACCATGAGCGCGTCCTACGACCTTGCGGCGGGTCAAAGCCGTGGTCAGTCGCTGACCATCACTCGGGTCGGCGAATGGATGCTGTTCCACCTCGGAGCAAACTACGATTGGAGCAAGAATAACGCTGGCTTCATCTTCTCGATTGAGCCAAAGCTAGGCCGCGCCGGCTCCACGACGCAACTGGGTTCGCTCATTCAGAATCCGGCACAGCGCTAATCGCACGAAACAATTTGCCAAATCCGCTTAATCTGCTTGAAGCGTCGACTCAAACCGAACTCCTTGACCGATTGTCATCGAAACGAATTCGTCTTGGCTGATGCTCGCATCCTGTTAGGTCTGTGACTACCATCTCTGATTCGTTCCGCCCGGCCACCAAGGCGGACCTCTCCCGACGATGCTGCCACAACTTGAACGAGCAACTCATGACGGACACGCCCTCGCCATCCGCCACATCTACGGACTTTGTCCCTCCGCATCCTGGTTCACAGCAGATGCCGCAGTGGGATGGGGGAGAACTGCCTGATGCTCCGGTCTTCAGGCTTCGGAACTGGACAGCCTTAATCGGCCCCAGCATGGTCATGGCCGCGGCCGCGATTGGTGGCGGAGAATGGCTGACAGGACCACTGGTGACGGCGCGGTATGGTGGGGCGCTGCTATGGCTGTCCACGCTCAGCATTCTGGGGCAGGTGATCTACAACATCGAAATCAGCCGGTACACGCTCTACACAGGCGAGCCGATCTTTACTGGTAAGTTTCGGACGCTGCCCGGGCCGATGTTCTGGCTGGCAATTTACCTTGTTCTGGACTGCGGGTCGTTCTTGCCCTATCTCGCGTCGAATGCCGCGATTCCGGCCGCGGCTCTCTACTTAGGGCGTCTGCCGATACCCGCGTCCGATGGCTATCTGTTATCAGTGCTGTCTTGTGTGATCTTCCTGGCGCTGCTGCTGCCACTCACGATTGGCGGCAAG
>CBIHQO010000518.1:0-5326 GCA_966211735.1 uncultured Schlesneria sp. | reverse complement strand
TCTGCATGAGAAGCAGCCATCTCTGCTGCTGGACACGATCCGGGCTCATTGGCGAACGGCAAAACCGGATCAAGCGGATGCTCTCGCGGCCGAAATCGGGTTGTGGCAAAAGGGATTGTGGAAGTTTTCCAGCGTTGGCCACATCGGCAAAGTCGGTGGTCCCAAGGCCTGGCAGGAACCAGTCTCCCCGGTCGCCTCACGCCAGGAAGTCCGGTTGAAGCTCCCTGCCACGGACCAGAAGACGATCACCTTGTATCTGGCCGTCGGTGATGCTGGTGACGGCAATGAGCATGATGTTGTCGTCTGGGAACGGCCACGTCTGGTCGCGCCCGGTCGCCCTGACCTGCTGCTGCGAGATGTGCGACAGATCTATCAACAACTGGTTACACGTCGCGGGCAGATTTTTGCATCGGCCGCCAAGTGCCTGGCCGCGGCGTCCGAGGCCAGCGCCTCGGATCAGGCGACCGACGTGCCGGCACTTGCCAAGAAGTTCGAGGTCGAGCCCGAGGTTCTCGCCGCGTGGCTCGATTATCTGGGTGTCGGCACGGGCAGCACGGTGCGGATCGATTCGCACTTCACTCAGAAGAACACCAGTTCCAGCGGATACGATTTCATCAAGGGCTGGGGACCGGGTGAAACGCCGATGATGGCGGCCAACTCGTCCGATCAGCATGTCCGCATCCCCGGCAACATGAAGCCGCACAGCGTGGCGATGCATCCGTCACCCACGCTCAATGTCGTGGCGGGATGGCGCAGCCCCGTAGCTGGAAAGTTGAAGATCCAGGGCAAAGTTCAGCACGCTCATCCCGAGTGTGGCAACGGCGTCACCTGGGCTGTCGAAGTCCGTCGCGGGAATACTCGCCAGCGCCTGGCCACGGGAGTATCGCAGGGAGCCACAGTCATTGACATTGGCACTTTCGAGAATGTCGCGGTCAAGCCTGGCGACGTCGTCTCGATGGTGATCGGCCCGCGTGATGGAAATCACTCTTGCGATATGACCGCTGTCGACCTGACCCTGACGACCGGTGAGAAGAAATGGGACTTGGCTGGCGACGTGTCGCCGGACGTGCTCGCGGGTAACCCGCACGCCGATACATACGGCAACCAAGGGGTCTGGCACTTCTACACCGAGCCTGTCAGCGGGCAAGTTGGTCCCGTGATCCCGCCAGAATCGCTCCTGGCGAAATGGCAGGCGGCGGCTGACGGCAACGATAAGAAGCAGTTGGCCGAAGCCGTGCAGAAGTTGCTCGCGACGGGCCCCACTGCCGAGGGACCAGACACCGTTCTGCATCGCCAGCTCACTTCGTTAAGCGGCCCATTGATGGGGCAATTCCTCAAGAACTGGTTGTCTCAGGCCGGATCGGCCACTGCCAGCGGTACAGCAAAGGCGGCCGAACAGTTCGGGCTCGATCCCGCACAGTTTGGTAAGCAGATTGACGGGTCCAAGATCGAGGCCGCCAGCCTCGGCGGACGAGCTCCCTCGGTGATCGAGATTCCGCTTCCCGCAGACCTGGTCGCAGACTGCGAACTTGTGACGACGGGGTTGCTCGATCCCAAGAGCGGTTCGGAAGGAAGCGTGCAATTCCTCGCTTCCACAACGAAGCCTGCGGGAACGCTGGGCTTGATGCCAACCGCGGTGTCTGAAACGACCGGGTCGGGTCCCTGGACGGCGAACAACCGCGGCGTCTCGTATGCCATGCCGATCATTGTCACGGACGGCAGTCAGGCTCGTAAGCGAGTCGAACAGGCGATGCAGGACTTCCGCCAGATCTTCCCTTCCGCATTGAGCTATAACAAGATCGTCCCCGTTGACGAAGTCGTGACGTTGACCTTGTTCTATCGCGAAGATCACGAGTTGGCTCGGTTGATGCTGACCGATGATGAGCAGCGCGAACTGAATCAGCTTTGGGACCATCTGCACTACATCAGTCAGGATGATCTCACATTGGTCGACGCGTTAGCGCAACTGATCGAGTACGCGACTCAGGATGCCGACCCCAAGGTCTTTGAACCGCTGCGGAAACCGTTCAACGATCGGGCCGCCGCTTTCCGCCAACGACTGATCGATACTCGCCCCAACCACCTCCACGCTGTGGTGGGATTTGCGAGCGCCGCCTATCGCCGTCCGTTGACCGAAAATGAAGCGAACGAATTGCGAGGTCTTTACGATCGATTGATCAAGGAAGAAGTACCTCACGAGGACGCCATCCGATTAACGCTCGCCCGCGTGCTTGTGTCACCCGCCTTCCTCTACCGTATCGAAAAACCGAAGGACGGCTCGACGCAGCACCCGGTCTCAGACTACGAACTCGCCAATCGGTTGAGTTACTTCCTCTGGTCTTCTCAACCCGATGAGGAATTACGGCAACTTGCCGCAGAGGGTCGCCTGCACGAAACCGATGTGCTGGTTGCTCAAACTCGCAGGATGCTGCGCGATCCTCGGACCAGGCGGCTGGCTATCGAATTCGGCTGCACATGGTTACACGTTCGCGACTTCGACCACCTGGACGAAAAGAGCGAGCGTCACTTCCCGACATTTGCTGGCCTGCGTGGAGCCATGTACGAAGAGTCCATTCAGTTCTTTTCCGACCTGTTCATGAACGATGGCTCGGTGCTGGGGATTCTGGATGCCGACTACACGTTCCTCAACGAAGACCTTGCCAAGCATTACGGCATTCCCAATGTGACAGGACCGCAATGGCGACGAGTTGATGGCGTCAAGAAATTCGCTCGAGGCGGAATCCTGGCGCAGTCTTCAACGCTGGCGACACAATCCGGCGCCTCCCGTACCAGCCCCATCCTGCGAGGCAACTGGATCAGCGAAGTCCTGCTCGGAGAACGGTTGCCCCGTCCGCCAAAAGACGTACCGCAACTGCCCGACGACGAGACCGCGACGGCGGGGCTAACCGTACGTCAAATGGTCGAAAAGCATAGCAGCGATCCGAAATGCATGGTCTGCCACCAGCGGATCGACGCATTCGGCTTCTCGCTGGAAAGCTTCGATGCCATCGGTCGCCACCGGGAAAAAGACCTGGCTGGCCGAACGATCGAAACCCGCGTCAAGGCGATGGATGGAGCCGAGTTCGATGGCATCGACGGCCTGCGAAACTACTTGTTGACGGCCCGTCGCGACGCCTTCGTCCGACAGTTCTGCCGCAAGCTTTTGGGTTATTCTCTGGGCCGAGAAGTACAATTGTCCGATGAACCTCTGTTGGCCGAGCTTCAAGTCCGCCTGAAAGCGGCCGACTACCGCGTGACAGAGGCTGTGGAGACCATTGTCAAAAGTCGACAATTCCGAGAAATCCGCGACAGCCAGTACAAAACGGACGATGACGAATAATTCCCATCGCCAGACCAACTTGACGACCTGATCCTGATACGTGAACAGCATTCCTTCAGCGCGAAGAGGATACCTCGAATGAACCACCATTTTTCACGACGCACTTTTCTCCGTGGGCTGGGCGTGACGATGGCCTTGCCATGGTTCGAGTCATTGCCCGTTTGGGGCGATGAACCGACCGGCAGCCAGAAGTCCAGTGAAGCTCCGGTCCGGTTGGCGGTGCTGTTTTCCGGAAACGGATTTCACAGCCGCGAATGGTGGGCAAAAGGCGAAGGGGCCAACATGGAGTTGGGCAAGGTCCTGGAACCTTTGACCGACTTCCGCCAGAAAATGCTCTTCGTCAAAGGCCTGTACAACGCCGAAGCATTGAAGGGCAATATTCACAGTTCACAGACGGGGAACATCCTCTCCGGAGCACCTCTTGCTTCCGGCGGTGACATTCGATCGGGAACCAGTATCGATCAGTTGCTGGCTCAGAAGTATGGGCATTCGACGCGTGTCCCCAGTTTGGTCCTGGGCTGCGAGAAGTCGAACCCGTCGGTCCACAAGAACTATTCGATGCTGTACAGCTCGCATATCTCGTGGACATCGCCAACCACGCCGACGCCACTGGAACTGTACCCGGCTCTCGCGTTCGATCGACTGTTCCGCGACGAAGTCCAGAAGGGCGACAAGAGTGTGCTGGATGCCGTGCTGGCCGATGCGACTGACATCCGCCGCCAGATCAGCTATTCGGACCAACGCAAGTTGGACGAGTACCTGGATTCGGTTCGCGACGTGGAACAACGCATCGACAACGCGGGGAAGAAGGGTGAGTTGCAAGGCTGGCGACCGACTTTGGACAAGCCAAACATTCCTCGTCCGGCCGATGGCATTCCACAGAACATCGCCGATCACATGCGGCTGATGTGCGATATTCTGGTCTTGGGCTTCCAGACGGACAGCACACGTATCACAACGTTGAAGCTGAACAATGATCACTCGTCGCTTCGCTTCCCGCATCTGGGTGTGGACTACATGATCCACCACTTGTTATCGCACTCGGACTCTGCCGACTGGCTGAAGGTCAATCAGTTCTTCATCGAGCAACTCGCCTATATCGCCCGCAAGCTCGACGGTATCCAGGAAGGGACTCGCACCGCTCTCGACAATTCGATGCTGATGTACTGTTCGAGCATGATGAACGGCAATCACGATGCATCACAATTGCCTGTCGTCGTGGTCGGCGGCGGTGGCGGACGAATCCAGACGGGTAAGATTCTGGATTACCAGGGCAAGAGCGATCGCCAGATGTGCAGACTGTATCTGTCGATGATGGACAAGATGAATGTCCACATGGACAAATTCGGAGATGCCTCGCAACCACTGAACGAAGTCTAGTCGTCAGACTCGGAGGCGGATCTTTGATCCGCCTCTTTGAGGATGAGGTCACGTAGTTCGGCGACGAGAAAGAACGACCCGGTAATTGCAATCAAATCGTCCGAAGCTGCCAGTTCCTTGGCAAACTGCCAAGCCGCTTGCGGGCTTTCCACAAGATGAATGGGGCGGTTCGAGATCGAGTGAACGAGTGATTTTAGTTCAGCGATTGGAACGCCGCGGGGATTGTCGCGGTACTTCGTGAAGATGATGGTATCGAACGTTGGAATCAGCAGTCGCAGCAACCCGCTGACATCTTTATCTCGAGTCGCAGCGAAGATCAGAACTTTACGGCGCGGCTGGAAATCAGCAGTCAACGTGGCGACGAGCGCGCGTGCCGACTCCCAATTGTGAGCGGCATCAATGACCACAGTCGGATGTCGCGACACCACTTCGACTCGCCCCGGCCACTCGACGTTTGCCAACCCGGACCGCAATGCAGCATCAGAGACATTCAATCCCTGCCGACGAAGTTGCTCGATCACGGCAACGGCCATTGCCGTATTTCCTCCTTGATGCGCTCCACGAAGCGAGACCGGCACTCGTTCTATTTGAAGATCACCTACGCGG
>CBIHQO010000517.1:0-5343 GCA_966211735.1 uncultured Schlesneria sp. | reverse complement strand
GGATAAAGTAACTCGGTAGGCCGTGGCAAATGGATCGTTTTGCTTCCCCGTTCGCGAAGGTAAACCTCGCCCCGGCGTATCAGTTCGCGACCAATGCCCTGATTTCGCATCGAAGGATGAACCATGATGGCGCAGATCACGCCCTGTTCATCCGACAGCCAGGACCGGTCTTCATTCGCTCCGAAACCCGCATGCACAAAGCCGACGATTTTTGAATCGGAAACCGCGACGATCAGGCCAGCCGGGTCGAAATAGGTTTGAGCGAACACCAGTTCATCGAATTCGTCGCAACGGAGCCCTGTGGCCGCTCCGCGACCTAGTTGGCACTCGTGCCAAAGACGAAGGATGTGAGGGGGGTCTGTGTTGACAAAATGACGATATTCAATCACGGCGAATGTCTTATGGATGACCCAGACCAGATTGAAAAGCGTCCATCAGTCACTGCTTGCTGGAGTGAATGAGTGAGCACGCACCACCGTGAACCAAGATCGGATTGAATTCGTTGAAGTGTGTTGAAATCCACTTCGACTCTGAGTTTCCCCAAGGTCTTTGGTATGCTAGCGGTGCCGGAACGTGGTCGCAAGCATGTCGTTCGGGCGATCCGATGAGATTGCGATTCAAGTCGATACCAGGTCACATGTCCTGAAAAGATGAATCAGCCATGACAATCGATGATTTCACGAACGAGGAAGTGCTGGCCTACATTGACGAACGCCTGCCCGTCGGTCGTGCGACGGAACTGGAACGCCAGCTTCGGCTATCGACTCCGCTCATGCAGCGGGTCGTCCAACTGATGCAGTCGGTCGAGCACGGCGAGGTGACCTTGGGGGCCATGTGGCGGCGAGGTCGCTGGAGCTGTCCACCCCGAGCGGTCTGGGCGGGATTTCTCGACGGACGCCTGGGGGACGGGTTGTCGCAATATCTGCGATTTCACCTCGACACTGCCGGCTGCCGATTGTGCGAAGCTTGCGTTCGTGATCTCAACCGGGGTGGCGCTACCGAAGGAGAAGTTCGGGTTCAGAAGATTTTTCAGTCCTCCACCGGAGCCCTGCACAGTCGTCACTGATTTCTGCTGGATCTGTTAACTCTTCGCGGACTTCCCCGCCACTCCTTGCGGTCCTTCCTCTTCAGTTTTAACATGCCGGAATTGGAGGACAGAGCAAGACTTCCGCGCGATCGGAAACTTCGCGTTTTGGCAAGTTTGCTCCAAACACTGCACGGTTTTGCTGCGTAGTGTCGGTCATTCCAAGGACCTTTTCCGGTCGCTTTTGTCTTCTCGGACAGATGGGTTGACCTCATCTGCCGAACCTAAACTGTTGATATGTAATTTCTTAACTAACACCTGATCCAGTCGTGAAAGTGAGCGGGAGTCCGCATGAGCCTGTCTGGTCCGTCCACTGACTCAGTCATCCAAATTCGCAACCTCAGCAAAGTCTATCGAGATTTCTGGGGTCGTCCCAAGGTCAAGGCGCTGAACGCCCTGACTCTGGACGTTCGTCCTGGTGAAGTATTTGGATTGCTGGGACCAAACGGTTCCGGCAAGACCACAACTATGAAACTCTTGCTGGGGCTGCTCTTCCCCACCGAGGGCGAGATCAAGATTCTGGGCAAGTCGGCCGCGGATGTCGGCAAGAACGAGCGGATCGGGTATCTCCCTGAAGAATCCTATCTCTACCGGTTCCTCAATGCTTACGAGACGCTCGATTTCTACGGGCGCCTGTTCGATATGCCGGCCGCGCAGCGAAAAGAGCGGTCCGAGCAACTGCTGGATCTGGTGAAGTTGGCCCCACAGGCTCGCCATCGCCAACTGAAAGAATATTCCAAGGGAATGACCCGCCGAATCGGTGTGGCCCAGGCCCTGATCAATAACCCTGATCTGGTGATGCTCGACGAACCGACCAGCGGTCTGGATCCGCTGGGTAATCGCGACATGAAGGATTTGATCCTGGATCTGAAAAAGCAGGGCAAGACCGTGCTGATGTGCAGCCACCTGCTGGCGGACGTGCAAGACGTTTGTGACCGCATCGCGATCCTCTACGGCGGTGAGTTGAAAGTCATGGGACGCGTTGACGAATTGCTCAAAGCACAGGATGAGACGCAGATCCTGAGTTCCAAGCTGAGCCCGGAGGCCATTCGCGAAGTCGAAGCCGTCCTGAAGAAGCACGGCGCCAATGTTCTGAAGGTGGATCAACCCACAGCGAACTTGGAAGACTTGTTCCTCAAGACTGTGCAGGAAAGCCGCGAACGACCAGGTCATCGTACTGTCAAAGAAGGAACCGCCTCGTAAGGCTGATTCGTTGACCGATCTGGTTCTCAGCGAGACTGTTCCACTCTTTCATTCTTCCGCTTGTAAAGGCCGTCACAAGCCATGTCATTCGATCCGGATCTGATGCCGCTTGCCCCGGCGCTCCTTCACTGGCTGATTGTTGTCGGCGGCTTAAGCGCTGCCGCCATTTTTGTGTCGCTGGTGTCGATGCTCGTGATTCACGGCGGAAAAGGCTTGAAACTGTTTGCGGACGAAGTGCAGGGTTTCCTGACTGACCTCGTCAGCATCTCGGTCCGCCGCGTCTTCGCCCTGGCCAAGCTGACCTTCATGGAAGCCTATCGCCGGAAAGCGCTGTTGATCTTCGTGGTCTTCGCCCTGCTCTTCATGTTTGCCGGCTGGTTCATGGGGAACGACGGTGAAGAGATCACAAAGCCGACCGTGAAGCTTTATATCAGCTTCGTTCTGCGAGCAATCACGTGGTTGACGTTGCCGCTGATGTTTATTCTCAGCAGCTTCGGCATCCCCGAAGAAATTCGGTTGCGATCACTTCATACCGTTGTGACGAAGCCCGCACGACGATTGGAAATCGTGCTTGGGCGCGTATTGGGATTCACAGCGCTAGGCTCATTGGTCCTGCTGGTGATGTCTGTTGTGGGCTGGATCTGGATCGTGCGGCAAATCCCTGCTGACGCCCGGTCGATGCTGATCTGTCGCGTTCCTGTACGTGGCAACTTGTCATTCAAAGATCGTAATGGTCAAGATGTCGAAAAGGGGATCAACGTCGGGGATATCAACGAATTCCGCAGCTATATCGAAGGGGCCACCAAAGCCCGGGCGATCTGGACGTTTAGCGGGATTGGTGAGAATTCGCTGGACTCCGAAGGCAATCTGCACATCGAAAATCAGTTCATGGCCTTCCGCAGCTACAAAGGCGACATGAATCGCCAATTGCTGTTCGACTATCAGTTCCGCAACCCCGAAACGAATGCCACCTACACGACCCAGGCCTGGCCGATCGTCGAGAAACGCGGTGTCACCAAGGCGATTCCTCGCAAGCTGGAAGTTCCCAGTGAAGGGAAGACGTACGACCTGATTAAGGATTTTGTCACCTCCGATGGGAAGCTGACTGTCGAAGTTTCGTGTATCGATCGCGAGCAATACCTCGGCATGGCGCGAATCGACTTGTTCATTCGCCTGCCCGATCAGAACTTTGCGGTCGGGTTCTTCAAGGCGGTCTTCGGTATCGAGATGATCATGATTCTCGTGGTGCTGATGGGTGTCTGCGCCAGTACGTTCCTGAAGGGCCCCATCGCGACCGCGTTGACGTTCATCCTGTTCATCCTAAGCGGTGAAGATACTCACAAATTCATGGATCAATTGATCGGTGGCAAGAGTATCAAGGACGGCTGGCAGGGCGGTGGGTTCTTTGAATCGATCTATCGCATTGTCACCCACATGAATCCCACGACGGACCTGCCGGCCAACTACGCATTTACAGTCATGCAGGGTGTCGACTGGGTGTTGACATTCTTCCTGTGGACCTGCAAGCAGGTGATTCCGCATTTGAAGTATTTCAACATGCAGGAATACGTCGCCAATGGTTTCGATGTTCCGTTCGATCAATCGCTGGGCCCCTGCCTGCTGATTACCCTCGCTTATGTGCTGCCGTGCGTCCTGTTAGGCTTCTTCGCACTGCGGATTCGTGAATTGGAGTCCAAATGACCTCTTTGACCTCGCAACAGCGCAAGCTGGTCTATTTGTGCGGAATCCTGATTCTGCTGATCCCGATCATCAGCCTGGGGCTTCCCGCTTCAGGAAAAGACAGCCCGGGCGGAACCCTGACCCGCCTGCGCACGAAATACGAGCTGGGCGAAAGCGACCTGGGCAAAGTCGATCCGTCCGGTGCCGCGATGAACCTGGTTCTGTTGGGCATGCGCGGGGTGGCGGTCAACCTGCTCTATACGCAATTCGAAAAAGAACGCGACGCCAAGCAATGGGAAGAGATGCGGGCGACGACCGAGTCCATCGTTCGGCTGCAGCCCCACTTCGAAAAAGTGTGGGAAATGAACGGCTGGAACCTGGCGTACAACACCTCCGCCGAATGGGATGCTGTTGAAGACCGGTATTACTATGTGAAAGTTGGCGGACTGTTTTTGAAACGCGGTGTTGAGCAAAACCGCAAGTCAACCCATTTGCAGTACCACGTCGCGAACGTCTACCAGAAGAAGATCGGGACCGCCGACGAGTCGAAGTACTACCGTAACTACTTCCTGCACGATCCCGATCCCAAGTTTGAAAACGGACCGGATCCGGCATTCAATCCAGACATCATGGACAACTATCTGGTTGCCAAGAAGGAATATATCAGGGCTTGCCAGATCGAAGACACCGAACACCGACCGCAGCACATCCTCGATCGCACCCTGTTCCGTTCCATGCCCGCCCGGTGCCAATTCGACTATGCCCAAGTTTTGCAAAAGGATGGGAAGTTTGGGGAAGTCACGCGAGAAGCGTGGCACGAAGCGCTGTCGGACTGGACCACGAAATATGGCCAGGAAGTCTTCAGTATTCCGATCGGCGATCTCAACAATCCCGTGCGGTTCGATATCCGCCTGGGAATGTCCCGCGACGATATCAAGAAGGAAATCGCCAATCCCGACGACGTTGTCCGTGTCACAGAAATGGTGGATCGATATCGGAAGATGGTCAATTACTACTACTGGACGACGCGCGGCAACTGTGAATCCGAACAGACCACTGCTGAGGCTCATCGCAGCTTGTACGAAGCCAGTCAGAAGTATAAGAGCCAGGAATTCGACAAGGCTCTTGAGTTGTCGTTGGCAGGGATGACCGGTTTCGACAAGATCCTGCATCAGCCGGAGTACAACGAACTCAAGAGTGAAGACACGTTGGTGGAGGAGTGTCTGCTGGGAATTCGCGTCTGGAAAGGGATCCAGGAACTTGGTCAGTTGAAAATCCCGAACGACTATCCTTTGAAGTGGCTGGAATTGGAACACGCGGGCAATACCCAGTTGCAGCAGAACGTGGAACGTGCCTACAAACGAGCGTTTCTGAGT
>CBIHQO010000516.1:0-5351 GCA_966211735.1 uncultured Schlesneria sp. | reverse complement strand
CGACTGGTCACGATGACGCAATCGATGTTTTCCACAAGGCGCGCAAGATCCGGCCGATGGGAGCAGGCCAACAGGGCTACATCCAGGCGATCCGTGAGAATGATCTGGTGATTTGCTCGGGACCAGCCGGCTCGGGTAAGACTTACCTTGCAGTGGCAATGGCCATTAATGCCCTGCGTCTGGAGCAAGTCCGCAAGATCGTACTGGTCCGACCCGCGGTCGAAGCGGGCGAGCGACTGGGATTCTTACCCGGCGATATGCTCGCCAAGGTGAATCCCTTTCTACGGCCGTTGTTGGACGCCTTGGGAGATATTTTGGACTTCGAGCAGGTCCAAAGGTATTTGGATAAGGATGTCATTGAGATCATCCCGCTGGCGTTCATGCGCGGACGGACGCTGAACAATACATTCATGATTCTCGACGAAGCTCAAAACACCACAATCACGCAGATGATGATGTTCCTGACTCGAATGGGGCATCATTCCAAAATCGTTGTTGCTGGTGATGCCACACAGACAGATTTGCCGGACAACATCGAGAGCGGATTGGTCGACGCCATCAGACGGTTGCGGCACGTCAAAGGGGTCGCTTCGATTGAATTGTCGGGCGAGGACATCGTACGTCATCCCCTGGTTCGCAGGATCGTGGCGGCTTACGACGCCGATCGATCCGAACGAGGCAACGGATCGCGTTCTCGGTCGGATCGAGTCATACGCTCAAATGGAGTTCCGACTCCGACGGAGGCGTTGCAGTCGCCTCCGTCGGCCGGTCAGCAAAAGTCAGTCTCGTTGGATACTGATGACAACCCCTCCCCGTCCGGTGAGCAGGTTTCGACATAATCATGTCGACGCGGCCTGCTGCCGCGATGACAGGGTAAATTAATGCGAATTTTTCCTGCACGTAAAACACGAACAACCCGGATTGGCAGTCTCAGGACGGAATCCTGGGCCGCACGACTTGGTGGCAAACTAAGTCGCGGCGATGTTTCGTTACGCCTCGCGATTTGTTTCGTCTTCCTGGTCGCAGTGGTCATTGGAATCGCGGGCTGGAGGTCTCCATTCCCCCATCGGCTTGGCGATGACGCTCCGAATGGCATCCTTGCCCAAATCGATTTTAAGCGGGTGAATCGGCGAAAGACGGAACTGGCTCAGTTGGAGCGTGAGAACAAAGTCCCCCCGGTCTTTCGGTACACAGCAGAAGGGGCGCAGCAATTGCGCGGTCTGCCCAGGGAATTGCGCAATCAGCTTTTCGAGTTCGTGACAGTCAAGGAATTCTCTGAAATATCAGCTGATACGCGAGCCGCATTTGGGTGGATTAACAGTGGTGCGAATGCCACGTTTGCGCCACTTCCCGAGTTCGTTGCGGCTTGGCAGCAGTGGCGCGATGCAATCGGTCCGGCAAGTACGGCCGAGCTTAAAATCGACGAGTTTATCGGAGAGTTCACTCAGTTCTTTGCACCACCACGAAAAACTGGCGTTCTTGATCCGAATGACCTGACACAAGTTGATCTTCGACCTGAAACAGAAATCTCAGTGATCTCCAAAGATGGAGAAGACCAGAATCAGACGCTTAAAGTTTCGGACTTGTTGCTGACCGAAATGCTGAAGGGAACCGGTACGTTGGGAGGACAGTGGAAATCGTTCACCGTCCTGAAACCATTCCAAGCACAGCTCGAGCGGTGGTTGCAAAACCGTGTGCAACCGACACTGACTTACGACGATGTCGCGACAAATCTGAAGAAAAATGAGGAGAAATGGAATACTCCCGAAGTGACGGATGAGTACAAACGTGGCTCATTGCTCGTCGCTCCGGGAACGGTTCTCGATGAAGAAATCCTAGGGATCTTACGTGCCCAGTACGATGCGGCAGAACGACAAGTCCCGTTCTTTGAACGAGGAGTCCGCCTCGCCACGATTCTGGCTTTGTTGATCGTCCTGGGGGTGATGAATGGCTATCACTTGATTCGCAATGAGCCACGATTGGCCTCCAATGTCGGCCGATTGACCGTCTATCTGGCGGCCATCACCGTGACGACCATTCTCGGGCGGTGGCTATCCTTCGATCCCTGGCGAGCGGAAGCGGTCCCTATTCTGTGCGTCGCGATGATTCTGGCCGTGGCCTACAACCAGGTTCTGGCAGCTCTCACGGGGTTTTCCATGACGCTCGTCGTGACGCTGGCGAATGGACGCAGCGTCGGTGAATTCGTAGTGCTGATGAGTGCCGTCGCCGCTTCTATCGTGCCGCTCAATCAAGTTTCCAATCGGATGAAGCTCGTAAAAGTAGGCTTCTGGGCCGCCGTCGCCTATCTGCTGGTGACGTGGGGTGTGACCATTGTCGAAAGTCAGCAACTCGGCCGGTTGTGGACTGATCAGCAACTCCTCGCGACTAGCTTTCAAGGAGCTGGTTGGTGCTTCTTGACCGGATTCCTGGTCTCTGGAGGCTTGCCATTCATTGAGAAGATGTTTGGCGTTGTGACGGACATCAGCCTGTTGGAACTGAGTGACGTTTCGCATCCGCTTCTTCAAGAATTAGTTCAGCGCGCCCCAGGAACCTACAGTCACTCAAATGGGGTCGCGACGATTTCCGAAACGGCGGCGGATGCGATTGGTGCCAATGGGCTGTTGTGCCGGGTTGGTGCCTACTACCACGACGTCGGCAAAATGCTGAAGCCGCAGTACTTCGTGGAAAACATGGTGGCAGGCCAGATCAGCCGCCATGAATCTTTGAACCCGGCGATGAGCGCCCTGGTTATCATCGGCCACGTCAAGGACGGCGTCGAACTCGCCCGTCAGCACAATATTCCGGAGCCACTGATCGACTTCATCGAGCAGCATCACGGGACGACGCTGGTCGAATACTTCTTCCACGCGGCCACTCGTCAGGCTGAAAGTAAGCCGGACCACCGATTCGAAGTGCAGGAATCAACCTATCGATACCCCGGGCCGAAACCACAAACACGTGAGGCCGCAGTACTTATGGTTGCCGATGCGGTGGAAGGGGCCAGCCGAACGCTCGCGGAACCGACACCGAAACGAATCGAAACGCTGGTCCATGAGATTGCGTTGAAGCGACTATTGGATGGCCAATTCGACGAGTGTTCGCTGACACTGGGTGAACTGGCTATTGTTGAAGACTCACTGACCAAGTCATTGATCGGTATTCATCACGGTCGAATCAAATATCCAGAACAAAAAACGGCGTAACTCAGGCGTTTATTATCTTCATGTCCGATTTTCAGGTCGACATCTCCGATCAGCAGACTCACCTTGAAGTTCGCACCGAGCGACTGCAAGAGGTAGTTGAGCGGGTATTGTGTGAGGAAGGATTTGCGCGCGGTGAGATCAGTATTGCCGTGGTCGATGACGCCGCAATCCATCGTGTGAACCGTGATTTTCTGGGGCATGACTATCCGACGGATGTCGTCAGCTTCGCTCTGGGGCGTGAATCCGAGGCTATCGATGGGGAACTCGTTGTCAGCGCAGAAACTGCTGTCCGGGAAGCGGTATCACACGGGTGGTCCGCTGACGATGAACTGCTGCTGTATGTTGTGCATGGAGTGCTTCATCTTTGCGGTTATGATGATCTGACCGACGAGGCGCGACCAATTATGCGCAATCGCGAACGCCAGGTGTTGGCGTTCTGGCAACTGACACCAACAGGGCTGGAGGCCTGAAATGTTGATGCTTCCAGTGGTGATGGCGGTGTTGTTGCTGTTGGCATTCTGGAGTGCCCTGGGCTGTGATTCCTTACGTGATTTTTCGTATAGCCGACTTGAAGAACTTTGCGAATCACACAAGGTGCCCGAGCGATTTGGGAAAGTGTTGAAAGAACAGGGATCGGCGTTGCTGGTCCTCGAGTTCGTTCTCACGTCCGTCACGCTGGTCCTCTCAGGAGTCATCTGCATCTGGATCGGCTGGCCCGTTGTTGCCGATGGACTCACGGCACCGCGAATTGGCTGGAACTACGTTCTTGAGTACGCTGGCTTCGCACTGCTGGTGCTGTTTTTTGCCGACGTATTGCCATGGACGATTGCACGCGTAGCCGCGGAAAACTTCTTGTTCCGTTGGTGGCCAGTCATCGAAGTCCTGCAGACGGTCCTTCGTCCAGCTCTTTGGATCGCGAATCAACTCGATCGCTATGCGCATCGTGTCGCTGGCCGGGCCGAGCCCATGGACGACGATGCCTCTGTTCTGGAAGAGGACATTCGATCCGTTGTCGAAGAAGGCGAGCGAGAAGGGGTGCTCGAGCAGGGTTCCACAATCATGATTCGCCGAGTCATGGAGATGGGGGACGAGGATGTCGGTGCGATCATGACCCCTCGAATTGATATGGATTGCGTCCCCGTCGACAGCACCTTGGAAGAAGCTCGCCAACTCCTGATTGAGTCTGGGCATTCGCGAATGCCAGTTATTGCTGATTCCACCGATGACGTCGTTGGAATTCTTTACGCCAAAGATCTGCTCAATGCTCTGGAGCCGCATCGCACCGGCGAGCCTTACGCTGTACTGCGAGACATCATTCGCGAACCGGTGTATGTCCCCGTCACAACTCAAATCCCGGCTTTGCTCGAACTGATGAAGCGACAAAAGATCCATATCGCCATGGTCCACGACGAATATGGTGGCGTTGCTGGCCTGGTGACGATGGAGGATATTCTCGAGGAAATCGTCGGTGAAATTGGAGATGAGTACGACGAGGAACAGCAGCAGGAAGAGATCTGCAATGCGGCAGCAGGCGTGATTGAAGTCGACGCCCGCACCCGACTCGACGAATTCAATCGTCAATGCAACTACAGCTTGCCCGAAAGTGACGACTTTGACACTGTGGGCGGATTCGTATTCTCCCAGTTCGGGCGCATGCCGGTGCCAGGTGAGTCTCTCGACTGGCAGCGACTCCGGTTCACAGTGCTGGATGCCGACGCGCGACGGATTCTACGGCTGCGAGTCGAGCAGGTGGACGCCGCCGCAGAATCAATCTCGGCCTCACAGCCAAATTAACCCGTTACTAGTCGGCGTCGCCTGCATTCGTACCCGTCTTTTTCAGGAAGCGCCCGCCGCTCATGAACATCCCCTGATCGCAGGGAACACACCATTCGATGGCGACGCGGTACACATATTCTCGCGATTCACTCGCCATTTTGACGGTGACTTCGCCAGGAGCAACGCTACCACGATGGAGCAGACCGATTCCGAAGCGACTGATTTCCCGAGTCATCGCCGAGACCGAATTGCCGCGTTGAGTCGTAACTTCAGCGGGAACAGTCAGTTCGATACGCTCGTTATTGCGAAGATTCGTTCCATCGACTTTTTCAATGCTTTCGAGCACTGCTCGCAAGTCATGTAGACTCGGGC
>CBIHQO010000515.1:0-5352 GCA_966211735.1 uncultured Schlesneria sp. | reverse complement strand
AGCCGGTGCCGGACTTGACGAAGCCGATTCCTGACCCCTTCGAGCTTGTCTCGATGGAGACGGTCTTGTGCACTACATCACCAGCCGCCCCTCTAATGAGTGCCAAGGCCCACTTCCACCGAGAACTCGGTGGGGGTGACATGGAATTGCGCCGAGATCGTATTCGCCGGGAGGTTGTGTCATGCAGTGGTTGAAGTCGATGTGCGAATCACTTCAATCGACAATCGCCCAAGGTCTTGGCTACCGAAAGAACCGAGGTTGTGTCACCGACCGGGAGGTTGTGTCATGCAAGCCCCCGATACTGCGCACTGAGTACTCTGTACTGCGTACTCAACCGCCCCGCTACCGACAACGCAACTTAAGCACAGATGGCATGTTCCAAAGACTGCACACGCCCGAAGCGCGGTCTTTTCAGTCCCTTGCCCCTCGGCCCTTCGCCCTCAGCCCTTCCCAGCCATCAGATCTTTACGAAACCGTAATATTCCGCTACCACTCCCGCAGAAACAGAGGTGATGCCGTTTGATGTCCCTCATGTCAGCTCAAAGCGCTGCCGACGATTCGCAGTTTGTTCTGAGCGCTCCTGATACGACATCCGTCGAGATGGAATCCGCTTGCGCGCAAGCACCGGTCGATCCACGAAGTTCAGCTGAGGGACCACATGAGCCGACTCATCCTGGCAATCAAATGCACTATGCTATTCGGGCTCATGCACTGCTCACTGCATGCGGAAACCTGGGCCGTCAAACCGAATGTCAGCCGAGAACATCGGCTGGCACCGGAACTCGATCTCTTGCGACGTGGCAACTGTCGTTTTAAGGGGATGGGGCGAAATGGGAAAGGAGTCTTTTCCGTCCCTTCTGACAAGACGAATGTTGTGCGCAGCATGGCTATCAATGTTGACGCGAATCTTCCCGAAACCACGACGAAATCGCGGCGATTGCTGATCAGTTACGCAGACGGTGGCAGTAAGCCCCTCGCCGAGACGTTGCAGGCTGCGAACCTGCGACTTGTGGAAGACTATAGTCGCGGTTCATTCATGCTCGTCGAACCGGATGGCGATGTCACCACAGAGACCGTCGATGCATTGATGAACGATGACGCCGTCGTCCATGCCGCTCCCGACTACGTGGTCTCCACAACACCAAATGGACAGCCCGAGATCGTGCAGGTTTCGGCCACGGCGATTGCCCCCAACGATCCGTTCTTCAACCAATTGTGGGGGATGCAGAACATCAAGGCAACGCAGGTCTGGCAGTCTTTTCGAGAAACACCCAACATCGTTGTCGCGGTGCTCGATACGGGCGTCGATTACAGCCACCCGGACCTGAAAGCCAACATGTGGTTCAAGGGAGGCCGGTACGGATACGACTTCTACGACAACGACAGCGACCCGATGGACGAAGAAAGCCATGGGACTCACTGTGCGGGCACGATCGCCGGCGTCGGTAACAACGGCGTGGGAGTGGTCGGGGTCACCTGGAAGGCTCAGATCATGGCGATGCGATTCATGGGGCCCGATGGCTCTGGTTCGACATCTGATGCCGTAAAGTGCATCGACTGGGCAGTTGCCAACGGAGCTCACATTCTTTCTAACAGCTGGGCCGGTCCAGACACCTCCCGCGAACTGGGCGAGGCGGTCACTCGTGCTGAGCAAAAGGGTGTGCTGTTCATCGCGGCCGCCGGCAATTCGGCCGGGAATGGCAACAACAACGACACCGCACCGTATTACCCCGCGTCCCTACCCAATGCCAACATCATTTCGGTCGCGGCGATCGACCCGAACAATGCTCGCGGGTCTTTCAGTCACTACGGTCAGCGGTCCGTCGACATCGGAGCTCCTGGCGTCGGCATCATCAGCACGGTGATCAAAGGTCAATACGCGAAGCTCGACGGCACATCGATGGCTGCCCCCCACGTGGCTGGTGCCGCAGCCCTGGTCTGGGGGCGAACTTATGCCTCACCGGCTCAGGATCGGACGCAAATGACAACCGTCCGCGATCTGATCTACGCGAACGCTCGTCCCGTCCCGGCACTGAAGTCATACTGGGGCTACACGGCACCAGCACGTATTCCGGGCGGGGTGCTCGACCTCTCGTTCCTCGCCCAGTCGTCCGGCGATCCGACCACGCCCCCTAAAAAGCTGGTCGAGTTTCGGATGAAGGTCGATCCGAGTAAACTGCGATAAGAGTCGCATCGACTTTCGCGACGGTCATGATCTGGAGAGTTCACATGCTGCGATTCTTATTGGCGTTGGCATTGGCGTTGGCGTCGTCATCTATTGTCCTCGCGGCCGAAACGACGCTCAGTCAGCCCGCAACCGAGATCAAAGTCGAATGCTACGGCGTCCTCAGAGACGGCGTCGTTGCCATTGGCGGCGAGACCACCGGCACCACGATTTCGTTTGGGCGGATGATTTGGGATCTGAGTCTGAACGACGATGCCAAGCGCGCATTTGCCAGGGAGCACACCAAGCAGCGAGTGACAGTGACGGGCTCGCTCAGACGCGTCGCTGGTACGCAGATTCCCGTGCGCTGGGTGGTCGATGTCGACCAGTTCACGATCCCCAAAGAGACCCCCGGCAAGGGGAGTGCCCTCGTGACGGCGACCGGCAAGCTTCGCACCGCCGAAGGATCAGGCGACGAATCCGCCTTGTTCATCGAGACAAAGGGGATCAACTGGCCCCTGGACTTTTCGAAACAACCGCCGCTGGAAGCCGCGGCTCAGAAACTTCTGCAGAAAAACGTCGTCGTTCGTGGTGAGTTTGAAAAAACCGATACCGCACGACCATCGCAGTTGTTGATTCACGTCAACGCACTCGAGGTGGCTTCCGAAACTCGACCGAAGTAGCCGCAACTACTCCTCGAACCATTCACGCTTGATCGGTGCCGTCGAATGTTGGATCGGCTTGGCATCTCGCATCTCTCGCCTGATCGGAACTTCAGCGGAGTCCTCTGAGTCCTCGAATGTCAGTTGAGCCCGACCACTTTCGTCGTCCGCCGTGAGGTCTTCCGCCGGTTCGGTGTACGGTGTGTCCGATCGGCGAGATTGAAACTCGTCGATGTTCCCCGCGACTCGTGAAACGCCGGGATCACTGACTCGTCCGAGATCAACAACCTGCGTGCCGCGCATCGTTGGCATGTCCCAAATTTGCGATGGGATGGTCGTCGGATTGATCTCCACCTCACCCATGTTCATTACCAGTGACATCTGGTTCTGAGGCCAATCTAACTTCACACGGTGAGCCAGCACCGCGCCGCTGGCTTTGTCGCGACGAAAGTCGTCCAGTCGAGCCACCGCGATTTTCTGACCACGACTATCCTGGATGCAGTGCTCGGTGATGACGCCATGCACCAAATCCACCACCATGACTTTTTGCAAAGGCTGGCCATGAGCGGTCAACAAGGGTTGCACCAGCCGAGCATGTTGACGGGTGGCGTCAATCTGCATGGTCAGCCCCTCAGTCTCGATTGGTGCCACACCCAGAGCCTGCATCAGCCATTGAGGTTCAAAGGGGACCCCCAGCGACTGCCGCGCGACATCGATCTGCTCATGCCGACAATAGACGTAGGCCGGTTCCATGCGCTTGGCCCAGATCCAGAACACGTCATTGTTACTACCCATGTCGACCTCGTGGCCGGCCAATGAGTTCACCACCATCCGGAGGTGCTGACCTTCTTCGACAACCAACGAGCCTGACAGCCCCGGCATGTTGTTGGCGCGAATCTTGACGCTGTTCGCCTGCCAGGCATGCAGCTTGTCGACATTCCGGTTCAAATGATCGACGACTTCTTCAAGTTGAGGATCCTCCGAAAAACGAGGGCGTGGGACAGCGGCCAAATGATTGGGCTGACGCAGGCGAAAACTTGCACAGCCGACAAGCCCAGTGCAGCCAATCAGCGGCGCGGAGCCGACAAGCACAAGGCAAGCGGAACGCAGTACCGCTCGGCGTGCGGTGCCGACCATCGCCCATACGCTTCTGTTCGATATGGTATGGGCTGGCATCAATTCCACTCCGTAGCAAGATGAACCTTCAACTCAGCCTGAATCTGCCGCGTGACAGTTTCCGGAAGTTGCAGATCCTGTACTTCGTAGGTTCCTTCGCCGCGAACACCGCTCAATTCCAGAACCCCGCCGCAATCGTCAGGCCGTGAACCCTCCAATCGCAACTTACGATGCTGCAGCAACAAGAGGGCCAGCACATAGCGCCGTCGTTCATACTCGGGATTCATCTCTTCGGAAAGTTGCTCGAAGTAGCGAAAGGCCGTATCGGGATCCAGCCGCTGCTCGCGAGGATCGTTCCCCGCGGGGACGACCGTCTTCCAATATCCAAGATGTCCTTCGGGCGGACCTTGCCAGGCTTCGTCCGAGTAGTCGAAACGCGTCAGGACTCCATTCTTTTCAATCAACACCGAATGGCAAACGGTGCCTGGCGAGAGCGGTTTGCCCGTCGTTGCGCATGTTTTGCTCGGTGGTTTGAAGTGGTAATCCATCAGCGCCGACGATCCCTTTGATCTCAATACATTTTGTTCACTCGAATCGGTGCCTTGTAATTCACGCGCTAAATACTGACAAGGTGAGATTCTCCCCTTGGCAGCGGGCCGCACATCGATTACTTTCACCGCCTCGTGTCTGTGGCGCAATGGAATTGCAATGCCATGACGCGACTTCCGGCGGCAGACTTAGAGATGGCAAGGAGGCCCTCATGAGCTTCGGAAATTCATCACGCGATCAGTACAATCAACCACGTTGCGACGTGCAGATCCGCTGGATGATTCGGCGTGACATGCCCGAAGTGCTTGAGATCGAGCGGAAAAGCTTCGAATTCTCCTGGACGGAAGAGGACTTCCTCTGTTGCCTGCGCCAGCGCAATTGCATCGGCATGGTTGCTGAACGACAGGAACGCATCGCCGGGTTCATGATCTATGAGCTGCTGAAGTCACAACTTCACGTGCTCAACTTCGCCGTCGCTCCGTGGGCGCGCCGTCAGAACGTTGGCACGCAGATGATCGAGAAACTGGTCAATAAGTTGTCGCAGCAGCGACGCCAGGAAATCTGCCTCGAAGTACGCGAAACAAATCTGGCCGCTCAACTCTTCTTCCGTAAGCAAGGTCTGCAGGCTCATAGCGTCCTGCGAGGCCACTACGAAGACACGGAAGAGGATGCCTATGTGATGCGGTACCAACTGTACCCCAGCGACGAAGTCATCCTTCCCTTCGTCCCTCGCAATCGCATCGCCGATGTCGACCAGGACAATGATTCGGACGCCGAAGCCGCCTGATTGATTGTTCCGCCAGCGCTCCTCATACTTCGGCCGAACATTTGTGTGGCTCAAGCAGGATGGGATCGTTGATG
>CBIHQO010000514.1:0-5355 GCA_966211735.1 uncultured Schlesneria sp. | reverse complement strand
TACGGTCTGCAAGATCTCGGGAATCATCGTCACTGCGAACAAGGACTGGAAACCGGACGACCTGGCTCCGAATATCAATGATACGATGGACACTTTCGGCGAAGATCGCATCCTGTTCGCGGGGGACTGGCCGGTCTGTACCTTGAAGGCGTCATTCGCGCAGTGGGTCGGAGCGTTGAAAGCGATCGTGAAAGATCGACCGCTTGCATTCCAGCGGAAATTGTTCCACGACAACGCGGCGAAGTTCTATGGAATCTGAGCCCCGTGAAGCTTAGGCCGCGCGAAGACGGGTCGTCGGCTGGGAAGGCCGGATAATCAGTTTTGTCTTGGCACTTAGGGGATCAGCCTCCAAGTTGCTGACGCCGACGACTTCGAATCGAACGTGGTGATCCATTCTTTTTCGTTTTAACCAGTCTTGAATGCCGAGCTTTGTATCTCGCAATATTTTCGCTCGATCAAAGTCAGGTGTCTCCGGTGGAATCAAGATACGAAACACGAGATCGGTGGAACTGGTGACGACAAGTTGCAGTCCTGGTACCTGCGGAATAGGTAGATAGAGAATGGCAAGCGGCCCAATCGGCTCCAGATCGCCATCGTTGTTGGTCAAACCAAACGATTCCTCCCTCCTTCCGGCGACCCCTTTGATCCAACGAAACGGAGCATCCTGCTGCTGCGACTCACAAGTCTGCAGGAGATCATTCAATTGATATCGAATCAACGGAATCGTTCGATTGAACAGGTTCGTCATCAGACAATGATCCGCGCGCGGTTCCAGCAGATTGTCTTCTTCGTAGAGCATCAGCCCGTCCGCAGACGATCCACCGGCGACTAACAGTGTCTCGCTGGAACAGTACAGGTCGATCACCTTGGTTCGATACGTCTCCTCCAGCAATTGCCTGAGTGATGGTCGCAACGGTTCGCCCGAACTGACGACGTACTGAGGGCGAATTGTTAATCGCCCAAGAATTACCTGCTGAGCCAGGGCGGCGTGCAAATTCGCATAGGCCGATAGTATTTGGGGCTGAAATTCGTTCAGGCTCTCCACCAGCGATTCGACAGGAAGGTTATGGTCGAGGACGCGGCAATTCATGAACAGACGGTTCAGCCCGCGACGTCCGGTTAAGGCCAGACTGACACCCGCGAAGTGCCCCGCGGTGGCACCCACGAAGGCGAGCCGCCGCCGCCACTGCAAGCCTGGTGTCTGTCGCATCTGAAGACTGCATCCACGAATCCATTCGCGAACGGAGAAAGCCATATGAGAGGGCGGGCCGGATGTCCCCGACGACCGAATCACATAGTACTTGCCATCCAGCAATTGGGTCGGATCAGGATTCGCGGCAATGAACTGGGCAATGCGATTTGCCTTGACCGCCGGAACCGTGCAAATCCGGTCGAAATTCTCGGTCAAATCCTGCTTTGTCAGCGCGGGAATGTCCGCCAGTTGAACCGTCTGCGGATCCAACCTGTGTTGGGCGAAGAGAACTTGATAATAAGGGGATCGCTGCGCCGCAAACATGACGAGTTGACGAAAGCGTCGAGACTGCTGCTGCTCGAGCATGTCTCGCGTCCAGCGCATGGACCGTCGTCGGAAGCGGAAGTCGCTTAACCATGCGATCGCTTCAGTTATTGTTTCCAGCAACGCTCCCCCTCCGTGGTGGATCTGCGAGACGTTCGAATCATCGCGAATCCGTGGCCCGCTTTTCTGGAATTGATCGGCCTCAGAGTGCCCAAAGGTGCGAAGATTCGACGAATCCGCTTTATTCGTCAGGGTTTGACAGCCGAACTTCAGCGGCGAGCAGGATTTCCTGATTGGCCGTCATCTTTTCGGACCTCTCGATAAGAGAAGCCAGAAGTGTCCTGCGATATCGCATCGCTTGCGCGAGGCGGCTTGCTCCGATGGTTACGGTATGTTCATCAGGCCGGTAGAATTTATGGCAGGTATAACCCGCTTTGATCTCTAACGTGAAGATAAACCTATGCCTAAGCTCCGCGCGCCTCTGCTGATTGGTGTCATGCTTGCCTGTGTAATCTGCCACGCGGCCGACGATGGGCGGCCGGTTGCACCCCCCTTGGTAACAAAGGATCGCGTGCAGTTGAATCTGGCGGGTGCGGAACTGGTGCTGGCGGCCGCGAAGCAGAAAGCCGCGACGATGGGTTGGAAGATGAATCTGGCTGTGGTCGACGAGGGTGGCCATTTGCTGGCATTTGCCCGCATGGATGGCGCCCGGCCCGCGAGTGCCACGACGGCCATGACAAAGGCCGTATCTGCCGCAACTTTCCGGCAAGAGACTGGGCCGTTGCCACCAAACGGAGAGCCGGATTTGCTGCTGAATCTCAGTTTGCAGCATGCGTCCGCGACCAGCGGCGGCAAGATCACCAGCTTGAAGGGGGGCATTCCGATTGTGATCGACGGCCAGGTCGTCGGCGCGATTGGGATCGGCGGCGGAACAGGTGAACAAGATGCCGAAGCGGCTAAAGCGGGCGTTCAGGCGTTGATCACTGAACTCGCCAAGGCAAAGTGACGAGTTCGCTCGCGATCAAGAGATGATGCGAGCGAACTGGTCAAAGGCACACAGCAGCGAGTCGAGTCACTATTGGACTTAACCCTTCAGTTGAATGACAAACTCGTTCTTACCAGATGAGGAGATTTCTTCTGCCAGTTGGGAAGTGGCGGGGTCGCCATATCGCGCCGGAACCCCCAGCTTCGGCGCTGGCGGTGTTGGCGGAGGACCACCCGCCCGAATTTGCTCTTCCATTTCTGCGAACGTCGTCGGTTCCTTGACGGTCGATGCCACCGACGATTTGCGGATCGTCACTCGATACTTACCGGCGGGAACTCCTCGTTTGCCCGGGGGGACGTTCAACTGAAACTCCCCCATGTCGTCAGTCATGGCGACGGCAGTTGCCTGACCGTCTTCGCGGCTGAAAGCGACCACAGCGCCGTCGACAGGAGCCCCCTCCAGCAGGACCTTGCCGGTGGCCTGGTAACGCGGCGTCTTGTCCGCACCGCCGCCACAACCAACGACCAGCACAAGCCCCAATATCGAAGCCGTACAAAGGATGAGGCGATCGAATGTGAGTGAAGCTTTCTTCATGAAAACATCTCCCTTAAAATTCACCAACAGTTTCAGTTCCAGACTTGGTTCCCAATGCTCCCCAGACACCGTAAGGACTGGCGCCAGTCGAAACGGCGACCGCCAGATTTCCCGTGCTGATATTGCTCGAAATGAATCGCACCGCTCCATCGGCCATCAATGCGTGAACGCCGCCCGTATGGTGGCTGGTCGCGCTGATAAAGGAATCGGCCACATAGTTCGAACTGTTGGTGCAAGAAGCCGAGTTCGGTCCCAGCGTTGTTGTGAACCCCGCGCAATGTGGTGATCCATCAGACCACATGGACGGCACGTCGGCCCCACGAACGATCCCAGTGCCCGAGGGGTAATTGAGTCCTGTATTGAGGGCTAGACACGCGGCCGGAGTACTGACATCGACTGGTCCCGCAACTCCCCAGAGGATGCGAGTCTGATCACCGAAACTCTTGTTCGCCCGCTCGCTCATCGCGATCGTGTTACTGGTCCCATCCGTGACGTCACGAATTTGAGTTCGAGACCCTGGTCCGAAGAGTCCGCGCGTGGTAGTGCCTGCCCAAGTTCCCGTCGCCGTGTCACCAAGACATAAGCGATAAGACTGCGTTCCGATATTCGTGTATTTCACATTGGAATTGGGATCAGAAGGACATAGGTATCCCGCCACCTGAACTTTCCAGGGTGGGTAGACCGTATCCCAGGAAAACGGAGCATCCATATAACCCATCGGCGAGAATGTCGTCGCTCCTGAGACGAGCGGCTGTGAGAGTTGCTGGAAAAGAGGAGCTTGGTCGACGTAAGGCAGCATCGCCAAGTTGGCGTGGTTGTTATAAATCACGTTGCCCCCGGAATTCCATTTCATAAACGGGAACGCTGAGTAGGTGTCGTGATAGTTATGCAATGCCAGCCCCAACTGCTTCAAATTGTTTTTGCATTGGGTGCGACGGGCTGCCTCGCGAGCCTGTTGGACAGCGGGAAGCAGTAATGCGATCAATACTGCGATGATCGCAATCACCACCAGCAGTTCGATCAAGGTAAAGCCTGTTCTTAATCGCTTCGACGGAGACTTGCTTGCCATAGGGTACCTGTTTCAAAAAGAAGGAAGGTATGACAACCACAGATGGAGAATCGATTTGAATGAGCCGCTACCGTCGATTGATGAGAATAAGGACATGATGCATCAACAATATCCTTGCCATCAAAAATCAAGTTTACAATCGTAATCTTTGATGTTTGGGAAAAATTTAGATTACGCACAGTAGCCTATTGGGGAACCGTTGCTCAGGTTGGTGGGGACGCAAAGGTCATCGCGCCGTGCCGGAACGCAAACGATGTGCCTGCCGTGTGCACATCGAATCTTCGGCGGGATGCTTCTCGAAGATCTTCGGGAATGCGAAGGGATTGGCCTGTTGTCGATGTTGAGATCTTCAGGCCGTATTCAGTCTGATGCTGAGTGTGGTCGAAGCGGCCGCGTCTCCTCGCCTAATTGCGCTACGCAATTGCCCAATCGGTGATCGCGCCGATTCAATTCCTGGCAATTAAATACGTGGCTCCCAGACGAGGTCCATGTCAGGATCACCGCATCACGATTGTCGCCGACATCGCGTCAGGAACAATTCGATCCAGCGCCCGACGCCGGTTCGGTGTCGCATTGGATAGGTGATGTGGATTCCACGTCCCGGCCGATCGGCATTGATTCAGCTTCCCACAGAGGTCGGTGGGATTGGCTGGCCGTTTGTCCGGTGATTTTTCGAGGCATTGCAGGATGATCGCCTCAAGGTCGGCATCGACTGGAGATCCTAATTTCTCAGACGGCCTGTCCGGGATATCGAAGACCTGGCTGCGCAAAATGAGATTGATACTTGTTGACGGGAAGATCGTCTGCCCCGTGAGCAGGTAATAGCCGATGGCACCGAGCGAGTAGAGATCTCCGCGGGCGTCCAAAGTCTGCGGCGCGGTGATCGCTTCTGGCGACATATAGCACGGCGTGCCACTGATCCCTGTCGCGGCCTTATCGAAGGCTGAAGAGTCGCTGACCATGGTCGCGACACCGAAGTCGAGCACCTTAACAGTATCGGGAATGCCGCCCCGATTGCAGATCATGATGTTTTCGGGTTTCAGATCGCGATGGATCAATCCGACGGCATGTGCTTCTTTCAATGAGGCGCACGCCTGGGTCAGGAAATGAATGACGCGACTGGCTGGCAGGGGACCCTGTGTTCGGACGAGTTCCGCCAGCGTCACCCCTTCGAGGTATTCCATGGCGTAG
>CBIHQO010000513.1:0-5404 GCA_966211735.1 uncultured Schlesneria sp. | reverse complement strand
AGGCTCCTGCCGAGCCGCGGATGTTGATGGACTCGCAATAACATGCGCGGCTCGGCAGGAGCCTCGCCCTCCCAAAAACGAAGACACGGCCTTGTCGAAGACCCCAAAACCGTGGCACCCCGTCTTCATCCATATCGCGACGAAATCTAGGAATCCTGCGGCTCGGTCGCGTGCGATCCGACTGGTTCTTCGTAATGCATTTCGCGAGGCGGGAACTGGCTGAAATCGGCGTCCCTTTGATGGAGGGCGCTGGTCATTTCACGGCGATTTCCCTGCCACCAGACGAAACCGAGCAGGAACACGATCATCGTGATTCCCAGGTAGACCTCTGCGCCGAGTGGTTGGGCCTTCCAGGGCTCAGGACCTTTTCGCCATTCCACAGCCCCGGCCATGATGAGGGGGGCCTTGCGGACTTTTTCCTGCGATTGATAGCCGTACATCTTCATGAAGTAGCCTGTCAGGCGGACTTCTTCAGTGAGATCGCCGCCGACTTTCAATCCCTCGGGCTTGCTGAGAAAGATGACGACAACGGGGTTTCCCTGGCTGTCATCAGTAAAGACCCAGCCTTCGTAGGCTTCGTCGATCTCTCGATTGTTCTTTCCCGGATCGATCTTGGTCAGGGCTCGCATCACGCCGCGGATCGAGACTGGACGACCCCGGTAATCGTCCGGGTGTTCAAACAGATCGACGACGACGGGAAACTGATCTGGCTTGCGCCTGGCGTAGCGTGGATTGCTTTGTCGTCGCGCTTCGGCGAAGTTCTGAGCGAACTCTTCTTGCTTCGACAGCGGTGTCTGCCAGGCAAGTTCCAGCATGCGGAAGTAGGCGTCGCGTTCTTCGAAGCGAATCCCCATTGAATAGTCACGAATGGAATCGAGGAACACGGGATTGACCGTTTCGCCGCCGTTCAGTGTCGTGGGTTGCTTCGCTAACGCTGCTTCTCGCTTTTGACGTTCATCGAGCAGTCGCCGAATCCGATCATCGGTCGGGTCGCCCGCGCTGACACCGTCGTCCTGGCCATAGGCCCAGGCTGATCCTGCACACATGATCAGGCATGTGAGGAGTGAAAGTGTTCGCACGAGTTTTCCTTCCGTGAAAGGCATTTCTGAATCCGCCCGCGATATCCATAGCGAGATGATTCACCCAGTATTCGTGCCCCATTCTGGTCGTGCTGGCGACGAATGTCGAGCGACGAATCAAGGGAAGGCGGCATCGAGAGTCGCTTCAGATCGGGTCTGTTCATGATTGGGAGGGCGAGGCTCGCCGCCTTGTGGCAGGCCGGCGATGATCGTGCCGTTCGTCATCATTCAGACGGAGAATTGGACGTTGTTACAAAATGGTTCCAACACGGGAAATACGTGTTGACCGACTTTTGAAGACCATCTATGTTCCCGCCGCACGCTGCAAGTGACACTCGCCAAGTGCAGCGGACACCTGTTCCCCTCAACGTTTGTTCAACCGAATTCAACGTACACCATCAACGACTCGATGTTTCGATTCACGTCGTGACATCACGTGATTGCTGCCTATTGCATGGATGCTGATTGGCACAATGACTTGTCGTTGATGACAAGGGCCTGTTTCCGCAAGGACGCGGAACAGCCCGTTTGATATCCAGTCGACCGATCGCCCCGGAAGCAATGGAATCCTTCGCCCCCCTGGGATCTGTTGCTTCCGGGCATTCATTCTTTGGGGTCTGTTTTCCCGTTGGGAAAACATTGATTCAGTCGCCACGTGATAGTTCGGGTTTCACGATCCCAGGGCGATTCACAGGCTCGCTGTTTACATGAAACGAGTCCGCTTGAGAGCTGGCTCGGCGTTTCTTGGGGAGTCTACTTCCGCAATCGCATGCGAGCGAACTGATCACGATGCTTATTGATGGCGTCGGCTTCCACAATCTCCAGCAACATCAAATGACGGACAGGAGGAGCGGTCTTCTTGCCGATGACCGCTTGGGTGGCTCGAGGGAGTTTGGCGAGCGCTGATTCTGCGAGTTCTGTATCACGTTCCACTTGCACGGCCCGATAGAAATTGTCCTTCGGCAGAGTCAACTTTTCGTCAGTTTCCTCCACGCCAGCCACGAGGACATAGCTCAACACATCCTCTTCCAGCGGGTTTTTCCCTCCTGGTTTCACCTTGTTGTGCTTGACCTGCACTAAGGCGACCGCCTTGTCTTCGACGGGGAATGTCGCCAGGACAGTCGTGTCATCCAGGCAACCGATTGCGCCGATTGGAGGAGGCCCAGGAAAGCGATATAGAAAAGGAGATATCGCCTCGATTCGCTTGATTTCATCCAGTACTAATTTGGTGACTGCGGTGGCTTGCGCCCGCTTTTGCGAAGAGCCTTTCGCGAAGATCACCTTCAGCCTGGCAATCTCTTTCTGATGAACGTCAATCAATGCGTCGCGGGCAGTCTCTTCCGCTTTGAGATACGTCAACACGTCATCCGGAATCTTCTCGGCATCGGCACAAATCGCTGCAACAACGAACAGCAGAAACATCGGTCTTCCTAGTTGATGGCCACAGGCAAGTAGGATCAGATCTAAATAATGATGCTGGTGTCTAGCCAAGTCAATATTGGCTGAATTCACTCTTCGCCCGCCGTGACGCTTCCAATCATCCCAGAGAGTCTTTTCCTCGCGAGATCGCCGGGATTGGATGACAGCTGATTATGTCAGTCGTTGCGATACATGAACTTATCAAAGTCGCGATCGCCCAGGTGAACAGCACCTTAGATCGCACACAGGAGGGTGTTGAGATCGGAGGGGGAAAGGCACGGCTTTGTCGAAGCTACAAGCTCAAAGCCGTGGCGCCCAAACCCAGATTTATCAATCAGAGCTTTCAATCTGATTATTGAACTGCTCGCTTCGCCAGTTCGACCGCTTCCGCGCATAACGATTTCGCAGTGTCCGAGTTTGGTGCTTCAGCGATCACACGGATGATTGGTTCCGTGTTGCTGGCGCGAACCTGGACCCAGCGGTCTGGCCAGTCGAGTCGCAGGCCATCGCCTTCGGTGGCCTTGGCGGTGCCGTAGGCTTTCATGAGCGCGGCACAGGCCTGGTCGACTCGTTCCCGTGGGCAGTGGAGCTTGTCCTTCACGATCGTGTATTGCGGCAGTGTGTCGACCCAGGCGTCGAGTGTCGTCTTGCGCGAAGCGAGACCATCGAGGACATAGGCCATGCTCACGAAGCTGTCTCGCACGTAGCCGACCTGGGGTTCGATGACGCCGCCGTTGCCTTCGCCGCCGAGCAGTGCGTTTACTTCCAGCATCTTCGACACGACATTGGCTTCGCCCACATGCGAGCGATGGAACTGGCAGCCGTGCTTTTGCGCGAGGTCGGCTGTGACCCGACTGGTGGATCCGTTAACGACGACGGGGCCTTTCTTGCGCGAGAGGACGTGGTCGGCGCAGAGCCCGAGTGTCAGTTCTTCACCGATATAGCGGCCGGTGTTGTCGACGATGGCCAGGCGGTCGGCATCGGGATCCTGGGCGAAACCGACATCGGCTCCGCTCGACGTGACGGCTGCCATGAGCGAGGTCAGATTTTCTTTGAGGGGTTCGGCCGGATGTTCGAACTGTCCATCGGGAGTGTCCCCCATCACGGTGACTTCGCAGCCGAGATCCCGCAGCATTTTCGGGCCGAGGATGGAGCCGGAGCCGTGATTGCAGTCGAGGACGACTTTGAATCGGCGGGCTTTGATGGCGGCGACATCAACGAGTTTGAAGACCCGCGCCAGGTGCTCGCTCGTCTCGGCTGAAGCGACCTCGACCGAACCCAGCCCATTCCAGCCGCGGTACGTTGGTCCTGATTGAAGGACTGAGAGGAGGCGTTCCCCGAGTGCTTTGTCGAAGACGGATCCGCGGGACGAGAAGGGCTTTAATCCGTTCCACTCGATCGGGTTATGGCTGGCGGTGAGCTGCAGTCCGCCAGCGGCCCCCAGGGCGGTGACCATCACGCCACACGTGGGAGTGGACGCGATTCCCAAGTCGATGACCCGACAACCCGTTCCCAGCAGGCCTGCCAAAACCGCATGGATCAGCATGTCACCTGTGGAGCGGCCGTCTCGTGAGAGGACGATTGTCCCGCCGTTGAGCATCGTCCCTAAAGCCGCCGAGAACCGCGTGACGTATTCGGGGTCGAGCCCATCTCCAACGATCCCTCGTAGCCCCGAAATGCTCAATATCCGTTCGGCCATTGTGTGAATCCTCCGTAATCCTCACGAACAACTTCTTGGCTGGGCTTGTCCCGCTGGGATAGAATAGCGCAGTTTTCCGCTACAGAGCCCCGACAGGGTTCTAGCCGATTTATCCCGCCAAGAACACTCTCCCTCCGCTTTCCGAACTCGTAGGATTTGCCATAAACCCTGAGTTTTCCGAAGATTGGGTGGTTAGAATGTCACATCGGACTTGCCATAAACCTTAACCGAGTCTAAATTCTTCCAATTCGTGTTTGTTGGCTTGACAGAAGGCAGACAGACAATGCAGCACGCGTATCGGGTCGGCGAGCCGGTCATTTTCGTTGTCAGCAAAAATAGCCCAGAGCCTGGGCGGCGTGCAAAACACGTTCACCCCTCGCCCGCAGGCGAAACTTACTCGTATCAAGTCGAGAAGTTCTGGACGGTGGCTGAAGTTCGATCGGACGGTCATATCGTGCTGGTCACTCGTCGCGGCAAGCAGCACGACGTGGAGATTTCGGATCCTCGTTTGCGGCATGCCCGCTGGTGGGAACGCTGGGTGTACCGGGAGCGATTTCCTAGCCTGCGTTCGGCCCCCGAGTTTGCCGGAACGACTTCGGACTGAGTTGATCGATTGGCCGCAGTTTCTGTAGAAGGAAGTCGTCGAGCGACTTGCGTTTGACGGCCATTTCGGCGAAACTGCCACGTCTCCGCTCCAGAGGTCTGGCTGGCGGTCTGAACACATTTGACTTTGCAGTGATGGGATTTGCGTCATGGCTCATAAGAAGGGGCAGGGGTCCAGCCGAAACGGTCGTGACTCCAATGCGAAACGCTTGGGCGTCAAGAAGTTCGGTGGCGAACTTGTCATCGCTGGTAACATCATCATCCGTCAGCGCGGGACCAAATGGCACCCGGGCAAGAACGTCGGAATGGGTCGCGATTACACGCTGTTTTCGCTCGTGGAAGGCCATGTCTTCTTCGATCGCGAAGGCCGACGTGTGAATGTCGCTCCGATGGAAATTGTGGAAGCGACTGACGCTGCTGTGGCTCAGAATAACTGAGCGGCGGGTTTCAGTTCGTTCGTTGAATACAAGCATCGCGCGGTGTTAACGCCGCGCGATGATTTTTTCTTTGATCAGGCTCTATCGACGACCGCAGCTTGTGTTGTGCATGGCCTTTCCGTCGCTTTCTGGAGTCCTGCCTGCGCGCGAATGACAAACTGAGAACG
>CBIHQO010000512.1:0-5404 GCA_966211735.1 uncultured Schlesneria sp. | reverse complement strand
CACGCGATTCAGCACCGACTACGACTTCAGCCCTGAATGCTTCAGCAACGCGTCGACCTTCGGCTCGCGTCCGCGGAACGCTCGGAAGACCTCCATTGGATGAGCCCCACCACCCAGCGCGAGGACCGTATCGCGGAACCGACGCCCAATCGAAGTGACCTTGGCAACATCATCGAGTCCCGCTTCCTCGAACGCACCAAACGCATCTGCACTCAGGATTTCAGCCCACTTGTAGCTGTAGTAGCCTGCAGCATAGCCCCCGCTGAAAATATGCTGGAACGAACACAACGATCGGTCCTCGGGCAGCAGCGGCAGGACGCTGGTTTCTTTGCTGAGGCGGCGAGTCAGGTCGTGCGGCGTTTCGGTTACCGCCGGGTCGAATTCCGCATGCAACGTGATGTCTGTCATGCCAAACAACAGTTGCCGCAGCATCATCGATCCCGCGCGATAGTTTTTCGCGGCGCGAACCTTCTCAAACAGAGCGACCGGCAACGGCTCACCCGTTTGATAGTGACCGGTCAAGCTCAGCAATGTCGGCTGGTGGTAGCACCAGTTCTCCATGAACTGGCTTGGCAATTCGACGGCATCCCACTCGATGCCGTTAATCCCGGCGGCATCGGCGAAGTCGACTTTGGTCAACATGTGCTGCAGGCCATGCCCCATTTCGTGGAACAGGGTCTCGACTTCTCGAAAGGACATCAAGCTCGGCGTGTCACCGTGCGGCGGAGTCTGGTTGCAGACCAGATGAGCCACCGGCAACTGCAGCTTGTCGCCACTCCGTCGACGCCCCAGGCAATCGTCCATCCAGGCCCCCCCGCGCTTGTTCTCGGGCCGCGAGAACGGGTCGAGGTAGAACGCCGCGATCTGCGCGCCACTTTCATCACGCACCTGATAGAACCGTACATCCGGATGCCAGACGCTGATCCCCTCCTTCACCTGACGAACGGTGATTCCAAACAACCGATGCAATAACTGGAACAGGCCGTCCAGCACCTTTTCAAAAGGGAAGTACGGACGCAATTCATCGTCGGTGTAGGCGTAGCGTTCTTCGCGCAACCGCTCGGCCCAGAAGCCGACATCCCACACATTCAGTTCCGAGGTGTCGCCCCGTGATTCCTTCAATGTCCGAATATCCTGCAGATCTTGCACGGCAGCCTGCCACGACGCCTCGCGCAGGTCGCGGAACATTTGACGCACGGCGTCGACGTTGGGTGCCATCTTTCGAGCCAGGCTGACTTCGGCGAAGTTTTGATATCCGAGCAGATGAGCCTTCTCGCGACGCAAGGCCAGCAGTCGAGTCACCAGCGGGCTGTTATCGAGTTCACCTGATGAAGCGCGAGTGACAAATGCGCGATAGAGCTGTTCGCGCAGATCGCGGTTGCGACAGTGCTCCATGAATGGCGTGAATAACGGACCTTCCAGTGTGACTCGCCACGGCCCCGCCTCGGGAGTGGCCTTCACCTCGGCGTCGGCATGAGCACTGTTCCAGGCTCGCGCGGCCTGGTTACGCAACGTCGTGGGCCACCCTTCGGCGTCCTTCGGATCGTTCACTTCCAAGCCGTACGCTTTGGTTGCGTCGAGGACGTGATTCGAGAATTCGGTGGCGGCTTGAGAAAGCTCATGCTCAATCGCGTTGAATCGATCTCGCTTGTTTCCCGTCAACGCAATCCCGGATAGCTCAGCCCCCTTGATTCGATCGGTGATAATCCGCTGCTGCGGCTGACTCAACGTGGTCCACTCGCTGCTGTCCCGCAGTTGCTTCAGTGTCTTGTAAATCGGCTCGCTCTGGCTGGCTCGCAGCCCGAACTGCACGACTTCTGGCAACACGGTCTCGTAGGCGGTTCGCAAGGGGTCCGAGTTCAGCACGCCGAACAGATGCCCGACCGGCTTCCAGCCGTATTCGAACGGGCGATCGAGTTCTTCCAGACGGCCGATCGTCCCCTGCCAGGTGGGCGTTAATTCGGATTCGATGGCCGTCAGCTTTTCGTTGGAAACGGCTAACACGTGCCGAACTGCGGGAACGATTTGTTCCGGGCGGACTGCCGCAAAATCAGGCAACCCCGAAGTCGCGAGCAGAGGATTATTGATGAGCATTACGTCGTCTGACATCGCAGGATCCTTCAACGTCACAGCACCGGTTTCCCGGCGCTTCTGAACTACAATTTCACGGACATTCGAGGTCGGAGTTTAGACGGAAGGATCGCACGATGCATCTCGCCACAGCCAAAAATCGGTCACCTCATTTCCGATATGACGTAAGATCTTTACAAACGACTGGCGAACCAGCATCGTAACAGGGTATGTTGACTTCGCTTTCGATGGAATTTCCCTGTTGGGCCGGTCCATTTCTCAATCGCTTATGGAGTTTGCGATGCTCTCGTCGCGTATCATAAATCTCTCAATGTCGGCCCTGGCCCTGGTGGGAACCGCGACATTGTTTTTTGCGGTTGCGTCCTGCTCGTCATCGGTGGCCCCTTCCACTGTTCGTGCCGAAGACGGTGCCAAGGCCACTTCCGAAGAAACTGACCCCGATTTCATCGTTCCCGACGGAACACCCGACGAGATCAATGAATTCGTGGAGAAGCTGAAGAAGAAACGCCCGAAATTTGCCAATCGGCAGGAATTCATCGATTACACCGTCAAAGCTCAGCGAGCGATCATCTCTGCCGCGGACAAAATTCTGAAGCAGGAAACGACCGAGAAGATCGCCGCCAATGCAGCAGAGATGAAGCTGGGAGCACTGACGATGCTTGCCTCGGGTTCAATCGAAGATTATCCCCAACAGGCGATGGAAGCGGTCACCAAATTGAAGGCCGACGAACGTCCCGCTGTTGTCAAAGTTGCCAATAAATTCTGGAATGATATCCGCATCTTTAACGCGCCCACGATGACTCCAGAGGCACGCAAAGAGCTCGTAAACGAACTGGTAAACGCGGTCACGGAATCGAAATTCTCTCGCGAATCCTTGAGAGCCGCCACCGGACTGGGCGACATTCTTGCCTCTCAAGACAAGACCGAGGAAGCGGGCCAGCTTTACGATCGCCTTGCATTGGCAGCATCGGAATCCAGCGATGCCAGGTTCCAACAGAATGCCGAACGATTCGAATCGATCGCCCGTCGCATGCGACTGCCCGGCCATTTCATGGAACTCAAAGGCAAAGTGCTGGCTGGGGGCGAACTCGACTGGGCATCCTACCGCGGCAAGGTCGTGCTGGTGGATTTCTGGGCCACGTGGTGTGGCCCCTGCATCGCCGAGTTGCCCAACGTCAAAGAGTGCTACAACAAATACCACGACAAGGGCTTTGATGTCGTTGGAATCAGCCTCGATCAGGGTCGCGACGTTCTGGAGAAATTCATCGAGAAAGAAAAACTCCCTTGGACGCAACTTTTCGAGGACGACGTTCACAAGGGCGAAGGCTGGAGCCATCCCATGGTGCGGTACTATGGCATCAATGCCATTCCCGCCGCGATCCTCTTGGATAAAGAGGGAAAAGTCGTCTCCATGGCCGCTCGGGGCGAAGATTTGCCCAAGTTAGTCGAGAAACTATTAGGCAAAACCGAATGAGTCGATCCGACTGACCTCTCCGTGTGAATTCGACATGAGGGAGGACCGGACTGGTCCTGTCCAAGATGGATTGGTGAACGGAGAGGTAACAATGGTGCGCTGGTTGCCATTCTTGATCTGTTTCGCAGGTCAACTTGCCTGGTCTGCGGAAGAAGCCCCCAGTGCAACGAACCCGGAGAATGGCATCAAACCAGGCCAGTCCGTGCATGGGGAAGCCTTCGACGAAGGACCGCGCCGCGCTGCGTATTTGATGGGCACGACGGGCAACGTCTCGTTCCCCATCACTTCCAAGCACCCGCAGGCCCAGGCGTTCTTCAACCAGGGCATTGGTCAACTTCACGGCTTCTGGTACTTCGAAGCCGAACGCTCGTTCCGTCAGGTCAGCCTGCTCGACCACGATTGCGCCATGGCCTACTGGGGGATGGCGCTGGCGAATGTCAATAATGACAAGCGAGCAAAGCTATTCATCGCGGATGCCGTCAAACGCAAAGGCTCCGCGAGTGAACGCGAGAAAATGTACATCGACGCCTTGGACGCCTGGTACAAGGCGGAAACCGGCGACGAAAAGAAACGGAAGTCCCGCGCTCAGAACTACGTCGCGGCACTCGAGAATATCGTCCACAAATTCCCAGACGATGTGGAAGCCCGCGCGCTGCTCGGCTTGTGTCTCTGGCAGAATCGCTCCGACCTGTCGATCGCCAGCTACTTCGCCATTGACGCTTTGATGAACCAGACGCTGGCCATCAACCCGCTGCATCCCGTGCATCACTATCGAGTCCATCTGTGGGACAATGATAAGGCCTCGCAAGCGGTGAATTCGGCCGAGAATTGCGGCCGGTCCGCTCCGGGCATCGCCCATATGTGGCATATGTCGGGACATACCTATTCGGATCTGAAGCAGTATTTCGACGCCGCCTGGCACCAGGAAGCGTCTGCCAGAACAGATCATGCGTACATGATGCGCGACGTGATTTTTCCCGACGCCATCCACAACTTTGCCCATAACAACGAATGGCTGGTTCGCGACCTTCAGAATGTCGGGCGAGCCAAAGACGCCGTCGCCATGTCGCGGAACGCCATCGAATTGCCGCGGCATCCCAAGTACAACACGTTTCCCGGTGGCGGAAAGAGTGCTCACTACGGCCGGTTGCGACTGTACGAAAGCTACACTCAATTCGAAATGTGGGACGCGCTGATCGCCGATGCGCAGACGCAATATCTCGGTCCGGTGGAAGATCACGCCGAGCTTGTGAAGCGACTTCGCCTGCTGGGACGAGCTTACTTCCGCAAGGGCGATGTCGAACACGGCCAGGCACAACTGGCGTCTCTCGAACGACGTTTGAAACGCGCCAATCAAGATCGGACGGAGGCCGTCGATGTCGCCATCGCGAAGGCCAGGTTTGAAGGCAAAGACGCGAAGGCCGTCGAAGCGGCCGAAAACCAGGCCAAACAACCCACCAATGAAAAGATTCGCCTCCTCGAACGCGCCATTGACGAACTGCAGGGATATGTGCTGCTGCACAATGGCAAGCCGACTGAAGCACTCGATCGATTGAAGAAAGCGGCGGGCCTCTCCGACGAATACCTCGCCGAAATCGAGTTTCAAGCCGGCAAAAAAGACGAAGCTCTGAAGACGCTGCAAAAGCTTGTCGACAACAACAAAAATGAAGTCCTGCCGCTCACAGCCCTGACGCTGATGCAGTGGCAGCAGGGTAAGAAGGATGAAGCTAAGCAGACTTTTGAAAAGTTACGCGACATTTCCGGTGTGATCGATATCGATGTGGCGCCATTCAGTCGGCTCGCTCCCATCGCTGCCGAACTCGGATTTGGTGCCGATTG
>CBIHQO010000511.1:0-5406 GCA_966211735.1 uncultured Schlesneria sp. | reverse complement strand
CGAAAGATCGATGCCGAATCGCTGCGGGACAGTATGCTGCTGGTCGCTGGCAAGCTTGATGACCGCATGGGTGGTCCCGCCTTCCAGGACTTCGTGATTGAAAAACCCGAACACTCGCCTCATTACGAATACCAGTTGCATGATGCCGAAGATCCTCGGTCACACCGGCGGTCGGTCTATCGCTTCCTCGTTCGTTCGCAAACTCAGCCATTCATGACGACCCTCGATTGTGCGGACCCGTCGATGATCGTCGACAAACGCAACGAAACAGTGACTGCCCTTCAGGCGTTGGCACTGTTGAACAACAAGCTCGTGCTGTCGATGTCTCGTCACACCGCTCTACGTATCGCCGCTGCTTCGCCCGACGAAGCGACTCAAATAGACTCGGTCTTCCGCCTGGCACTGGGCCGTTTCCCAAGTGCCGAGGAACGTGACTCGCTGATCGAGTATGCACGGCAGCACGGGTTGAGCCAGGCGTGTCGTGTCATCTTGAACCTCAATGAGTTCGCGTTCGTTGATTGAGTTATTGCAGTCGTCAGTCGCTGAGCGGCTGAGAACTGCGCAGGTAGGCGAACAGGTTTCGCAATTGTTCTTCAGACAAATCCTTGAGCTGTCCCTCGGGCATCAACGACTTGCGAGATTTGATCAGTTCGTCAATCTCTGATCGTTCCAGTGAGATCGTCTGACCATCGGGGCTGCGTAACGTAATGGCCTGCGGATCCTGCTCGACCAGAAACCCGGTCACGACCCGTCCGTCGTTGAGCACCGCCACCTGGGTTTCAAATCCTTCACGGATTTCGGCGCTCGGATTGACGATGTGAATCAGCATCTGCCGGATGTCATCTCGTTTATAAGTCGTCAGGTCAGGGCCAATCTTGCCCCCTTGCGCATGCAGAGTGTGGCACTTGCCGCACATTTGAAGATACAGCTTCTTTCCCGGATACGGATCTCCTGGCCCGACCAGCGTCGCCGTGTACCGTTCGATCTGGCCCTGCATGTCCGCAGTGGTCGCCCCCTCGATGTTGCTCCAATGCTTCTGAACGAGCGACGCCAAGCGGTCGTCCTTATAAATCGTCAAACGGCGAACAGTATCAAGCGGGATCGCGGTCGCAGCAATGTCGCCCGCTTCGACAGACTCGACAAGTGCTAGCGCCCACGGCTTCCGACTGACTAAAAGTGACTGCGCGACTGTGCGGACATCTTCATTCAGATTGCGATATTCCTGCAGAACCAAGGTTGCGATTTCCTGGTTCGGATACGCCTGCAGCGAATTCAGAATCGCGGCCTTCAGACCGTCGTCGCCGGTGTTTTTCAATGTTTCCAGCAATACGGAAACAGCCTGAGGCTGCTTCACTTCGCCGAAGAGGGCCGCATATTCGGCTCGCTTCGATGCCGAGGCTTTCTCGTCGGCAATCGCCTTTAATGCTTCGGCAGCGGCGGCGGCATCTCCTTGTCGGACCTTTAACGACAGCGATCCGCCACCTGCTGCGGCGAGTGCCTCAATCAACTCGGGCGGAACGTTGGTCATGGACCGCCCCTGGTATGCCTCCTCAAAACCCTGCATCAGTGCCTTGGTCGTCTCAGTTGACGGGGACTTCTTCAAGAGTTGAGCACACAGGGCCAAGTCAGAACGCTGGCCTGTCGACGCATACCGGCGCATCAGCCTGGGGAGGATCTCTTTCTGCACCAGTGGCCGCTTCCAGAGTTCGGGATCGTCGAGGGTCAAGGCAGGGTGCTCGTGCGCTGGCGCGGGTTCACCGGGCTTTGCCGCGGGAGCGACATCACAAGTTGTCTCCAATGCCCACCAGATCAACAGCGGCTGTCGAGCATCAGTGGCGTCTTCGTCGCGCATCATCAAATTGTGAATGATCGGCAGTGATTGCTCGGCCGGAAGCCGCTTCGCAGTCGCCGCCAGTTGTGCACGAACTTCAATGTTGGGATCGCGTAGAGCCAGGTTGGCAACATACCTGGCAACATCGGACGACAATCGCTTTTCGTCACCCAGCAGTCGCACGGTCCAGGCCCGTACCTGTGGCTCTGCATGTTCGAGTCCCTTGATGGCCGTTTGTTCATCCAGTCCGCCTGAAAGAGAAAGCGCCCACAACGATTCCAGAGCGGACTGACCTACCGAGGTCAGCAGCTTGGACTTTAACGATGGGATCACGGTTGCGTCTTTTCGATCGGCCAGCAGTCGGCGCGCTGTCTCTCGATGCCAACGGTCGGGACTGTCCAGCACTGCGATCAATTGAGGTGATGTCAACGACTTCAGATCCCCCATACGAGACTTACCGATACTCGCCTTGGTCTTGGCGCGGATTCGATAGATGCGGCCATTCTCACGATCAAGCCCCCCCTGGTAATTCGCGGTATGAGCCAGTTGGCCGTCGTACCAGTCGGCGACATAAATTCCGCCGTCCGGCCCGTCCTTCACGTCGACCGGGCGGAACCACGTATCTGACGAATCGATCGCATAGCCAATGTCTTTCGTCTTGAAGGTCGAACCCGTGGGGATCACATCGCTCATGACGACGTGATTCAGAATCGCCGCCGCCCCGAACAGTTTGCCGCGATACTGGTCCGGCAGCGCAAAGGGCCCGCCGCTGCTCTCGTAGATCAGGAATTCATGCGTGAATCGGGGAACATTGTGATGTTCCATCGCGGGGAAATAACCGAACGAATAGGGGTTCGACAGCGGACCGTGCTTGCTGAAGCCCTTCTGCAGATAGGCCCCCTGCATGTAATGAAACCCACGAGTGTTGCCACCATTGTGACCCGAGAAGATTCGGCCGGCCGAATCGATTTCGAGCCCGACCGCGTTCCCGCCCCCCTCTGAAAAGATCTCGTATCGTTGCGTCTCGGGATGATACCGCCAGATGTTCTGGCCTTGAGAGAAAACTGGTTTGCCCACTTCGACCTGACCAGTGGACGTCTTCTTGTGGACCTTCACCGCGCCAGAGACGGTGCTTCCTTGAGCCCCATACAGCCAGCCATCCGGCCCCCACCGCAGGCTATTGATCACAGAATGCGTGTCCTCCATTCCGAATCCCGACAGCTGAACTTCCGGATCGCCATCGGGAACGTCATCGCCATCTTTGTCGGCGTAGAACAGCAAATAAGGGGGATTGAGCACCCACAGACCGCCACGTCCCTGCACGAAGGAAGTCGCGATGTTCAGGCCATCGACGAATGTCTTGTGCTTGTCATACACGCCATCTCCGTCGGTATCCTCGTGGATCGTGATCTTGTCTTTGCCTTTGACGCCCAGCGGTGGTGGCTCGGGAATCTTATCGTAGACGGCTCGCCAGAATTGATCCTTGCTGAGCAATTTCAGACCCGCGGGTTCCGGATATTGCAGATACTGCATGACCCACATCCGGCCGCGTTCGTCAAAGTTCAAGAAGAGCGGTTGGGAGACGATTGGTTCGGACAGGACGAGATCGACCTGCAGATCGTCGGGAACCTTGAAATGGTCCATCGACTGCCGTGGCGTGAGGGGTTCCTGTTGCACTTCGCGCCGAATCACTGTGGCGAATGGACTGACCTTGGGTGCCGACACGACCTTCGAGAACGACTCCAGACCATGAGCAGCAAAGGCACCTGCAGGTTCGCTGGCCCAGGTCAGATCATCCCCCGCACGAAACAGCCACTTTCCCTCCAGCACTATCGCCTCGTTCCCCGCGATAATCTGCGGGGCTCCTGCTTTGAAGCCGCCTGCTCCCCCTTCGTCGAAAATACGGATGGCGACGGTGTTCACCTCACCGGACTTCAGAGTGCTACCGGGGATCACGTAGCGATGAACGTTGTCATGTCCGTTGACGTATTTGGGTGGCATCGCCCCACTGACGCCGACCTTGATTCCATTGATGAAGCATTCGCTCGCGTTGTCGATCTTTTCGATATACAGAAAGGTTCCGCGCCCCTTCCAGGCGTCCGGGACTTTGACTTCGCATTGGTACCAGGCGAAGCCATCGTATCCGGCGAACTCTTTTGCTTGCTGCTCCCATGTCCCTGGGACCGTCAGGACGCGCGGCGTCGAGGCTGCCGAAACTTTCTGGTCGGGCTTGGGAACATCCAGCCCTGCTGCCCAATAGATCCCATTCAGCAACAACCGTCGAAAGGCGGGCTGTTCGAAATCACCTTTGTGACCGAGCGATGTATAGAACGTTTTGCCCCCGTCCTGACGCTGGAACGTCCAGGCCACCGGTTCCTGTTGAGCGATCCCTTCGACGCGGCCTCGCAGCAATTCCGTCGCCTTCGGATCGAGCGGTGTGTTCAAATACAGGGTTCCACCGCTGGGGAATTCGGTGTTCGGGATTCCCGTTAGAATCGGATGATTCAGATCACCCACCGGACGGATGACGCCCGTCGTTGCCCCTGCCGTGTGTCCCTGATAGTGGCCGCCGATCAGTTCAGGATCGATCTCGGTCCAGGCGGCCAGGCCAGCGGGTTGCTTGTCGCGCAGATGGAAGGCATGACTGGCCGTGCGTATTCCGACGACTGGCTTACCTGCGGCAACATATTTCCTGATGATCGCGAGTTGCTCGGGCGGAATCGGTCGGCGGCGAACGCTGATGAGCAGGATATCGGCGTCGTTCACCACATCGACACCTGGCAGATCGTACTTTTTAGCAGGGGACTCGAAGACGAAGCTGACTTTGAAGTCTTGGCCGAGATGCTTGGCCGCGAATTCAGGGAGCGTTTCTTCGGTGCGATATTCATCTTCGGCACAGAGTACGACCAGATGCGGTCGCTTGTCTTTCGCGAAGGTGAATGGCTTTCCGCCAAGGATGTCCGCACTGGTGATTGTCGGACACCAATACTTCTCGATGTGCTCGACGATCAGATCATTGCCGGTGAAGTGGTTGACGAACGGTTTCATCGCCGGGTTGTACATCGTATCCGTCATGTCGCGCATCAAGGCGACGTTCATCCCTTGATAGACCATCTGGCGAATCGAAAACGGCCGTCCCAGCACGCACATGTTCGTGTGGACGCCCATCACAATGACGTTTTCGATCCCGCGACTTTTCATCAGGCGATACGCTTCGTCCGAATCCGTAATCGCATCGCCGTCATGAATTTCGATCGTGGCGATCTGTCGCGACCAGGCGCGATAATTCTTCACTGGTTCGCCACAGTCGCAGCCCCCATCGGTGTCATCAATCGGCAGGGGACTCTCATGCGCAGAATCGATGCGACACCAGCGTTCCAATGGTCGCTTCGTCTCAACGGCAGGAGCTGCCTGGGCGAGTTTCCGCTGGGGAGCGTCCTTGTAGAACTCCATCGTGTCACTGGGGCAATGAATGACGAACACACCTTGCGTGCGAGCCGCCTTGACCACTTCGTTCATCCGCGGTGCCATTTCGGGGACTCGTACGTCATCATCTTTCTGCGCGTCCTGGCCAT
>CBIHQO010000510.1:0-5412 GCA_966211735.1 uncultured Schlesneria sp. | reverse complement strand
GCTATTGGAAACAAAGCCGCGCAGGTCGCTGAAGATGAAGTGTTCATCGGTCAGGATATACGGCATCGCTTCGATCGGGCTGATCGATTGATTGCGACCGAAAGTCTTGAATGCCAGATGACCCGCCTGACCGATGATGCCGGGCCCATCGTCAGACTTGGCCGTTTTGGAGTAACTATGGCTGGATCGCGACTTGGGAGCGTCATCGTCCACCTTCTTGCTTGCCGAAGTGCGGCGGAAGCGATCCGGTTGTTCGGAAACTTCGTCGTCGTCTTCCGATTCTTCCTCTTGCATTGCGGCCTTAAGTTCCGATGAAACATCTTGAGCCGTCGCGGGCACGCCAACCAAGGCCACGACCAACAGGGCAATGCTGCAACACAACCGACCTAGCAAGGTCGGAGTCGCGAAAAGGTCGTTTCGAGCGAACAGCAAACGCGGCATGGAATCCCTTCCGATACGGACCAACCCCATTCCGCGAGGCGACTGATCGCCTTCGGTGACGGAACCCAGGGAGCCGATGGAACAGAGTGCGCCATCGAAACAGACGAAATCCGTAGGGATTTTGTCTTCGCAATGGAGAACCATTCGACTCGGGATCGATACGAATTTTCGATATGAACTGGAGACAGGCGGGCAAAGTTTAGGCAAAGTCAAAAAAGCCGTCGATAGGGAAACAAGTTTCCTGCTACCGAATTCAGGTTCCATTCACCGGTCGCCATTGGCCTGCTTTCCTGACAGTTTAGTAAGGATTGTGTCGGAAGCCTTGCACGCTAAGCTCTTTCGCCGCTTGGGATTGGAAGCAGGCTTCCCCATCCGCCGATTCAGATGTATCGTTCAGACTCAAGTCTGTACGCAGGGACTGTAAATCGGCAGTTTGTGCATGTGTTTTGTCAAAGCTCGATGCCAGTGTCGCCAATCTGGCCCAGAGATTGGGCCTGCCTGCAAGGCGACGACGCGACTTCGTGTCAGGTTGTGACAGGACACTCGCCTGCGCGAGGGATCGGCATAATGCTCTCGATCCAGCGCACGATTTAGCAGCAGTGAAAGCAGGATATCTTGGACCACACTTCCCTTGCCTCTTCGACATCGCACAGCCACGAAGCACGACTGGAAGAACTAAAGCGACTGATCGAGCATGCTGCTCATTTGTTACCGGCGCAAGGTCCCATCAACGTCTTCGTCCATCACAACACACTGCATGCATTTGAAGATCTGAAGTTTGATGAAGCCGTGCAATCCGGCGGGCGAGTTTTCGGCTGCCAGCCTTATCTACCGGAAGAACGCTATCGGGCCGAACTGGCGAAAGGGCGCATTCTGCCAGCCGACCTGCAAGATGTCTTGCGCGAAGAACTGGGCGAGCGCAGCGAGGAAAAAGTTCTCTCGTTCGTGACGCGTTATCAACTGCGGCTGGCGATGCTGCAGCATCCGATGTTGCTGGTCCCGGATGCCGAGCTGCGCTGGTTCGTCGCGGTGACAGACGCCTTGACGCAGATTCGACATGAAGCCGCCGGTGTCTCAGACCTGTTCATTGCCAAGACGCGACGCTGGGTGATGCGCGATGTCCATGGAACGTCCCACACTGCGACCGACGACAATCAGAACGACTCGCAAGATCGGCATCTGCATATCATGATGAAGGAGCTGTTTCAGCACTTCGGCGAATCGTCGATCGAAAGCTGGAGCCAGGAAACCTGGGAAGCGTTTAGTCTGCATGCGCTGTGGCGAATCTGTCGCAACGGTGTCCACACGGTGAAACGAGCAGCCCGACCGCAGTCGACTTCTGTCCGTCATCGCGATCTGCTTCTGGAAGCCACAGGCGAAGATTCCGACCCTCTGGTTCACGATGTACTGGTTCGCTTCTGTGCGACGTTCCTCGATCAGGGATTCGGTCACTGGAACCTGCCTGGACGCGAGCGGGGCTTCTATCATTCGTTCTGCGAGTTGTACAAGCAGCCGTTCGGACCACCGGCGACCTGGATGCGGGGACTGCCCGCCGAACTGAAGCGCTTGGAGCACGTTGCCCCGCTCGATTCGATCCTGGAATCTTTGGATATTCTGGGCGTCCATCGAGGCGAGCTCGAACACTTCCTTTCCGAAACATTGCTCGCCCTGCGCGGCTGGGCAGGGATGATTCAACAGATCGAAAGCCGCGGTGATCGCGTCGCGCATCCTATTCCGCAGGGAAGCCTGGTTGAATTCCTGGCGATCCGCCTGATCCTGGAACGGCTGGCCCTGAAGCACGTCGCCTCGCGAGAATTTGGTTACGACGGCGACTTGAGCGGATTGCGACACGCCTCTCGCCAAGGTCTGGCGCGGCATCCGGCATCGACCGTCGACCACCGGGCATTCTTGATGTTTCAGCTCGCGCAGGTCTTCGGCTGGTCGCCGGATGAAATGTACAGGCTGACGGCGGATCAGTGGGGATCGCTCGTTCACGAAGCAGAGTCCTTCACGCCGATGGAACGCCGCCGCTTGTTTCATCATGCGTACGAACGCAGTTTCCGCAATCAGACGCTGGATGCCCTCGCAATCCATCAACCCATGCCGGCTCGCCGACATCCCGCTCCGCGATTTCAATTGTGTTGCTGCCTCGACGAGCGCGAAGAATCGTTCCGCCGACATCTGGAAGAATTAGCTCCCGAGGCCGAGACCTTCGGAGTCGCCGGATTCTATTGCGTCGCCATGTACTATCGGGGTTCGACAGACGCTCACTTCGTACCACTGTGCCCGATCGTGATCCGACCACAGCATTGGGTCACCGAAGCGGTCGTTGAAAGTCAGGCCGAGACGCATCGCCATCGAGCCATGGCACGTCGCGCACTGGGAACGGCTTCCCATCAGGTCCATGTCGGTAGCCGATCCTTTACCGGTGGGGCCTTGTTGGCAGCCGGCTTCGGTGTCCTCGCCTCGATCCCGCTGGTCGGGCGAATCATGTTTCCGAGACTGGCGGCTCGCGTCCGTCACCGAGTCAGCAGCCTGGTGCAATCGCCCACGACGACCGAACTGAACCTGGAACGCGGCGAAGTACCTGCCGGCCCCAATGAAGGTGAAGTTGGCTATTCGATCGAAGAGATGGCCAATATTGTCGAGCGGCTGCTGCGAGATATGGGTCTGATCTCGGGCTTTTCACGCATCGTTGTTACGCTGGGTCACGGTTCCAAAAGCTTGAACAACCCTCACAGTTCGGCCTACGATTGTGGGGCCTGCGGAGGCGGAGCGGGTGGTCCGAATGCTCGTGCTTTGGCCCAGATGGCGAATGAACCTCGAGTTCGCGCGCTCCTCACGACGCGCGGGCTGCACATCCCGGTCGACACCATTTTTGTCGGCGGAATGCATAACACATGCAACGACTCCGTCACGCTGTTCGACATTGATCGCGTCCCCGCATCGCATCGGGAAGAATTCGACGCCGTTCGCAAAACGATTGACGAGAGCTGTGCTCACAATGCTCACGAACGCTGCCGTCGATTCCAGTCGGCACCGCTGACGATGAGTTTCGAGGAAGCGCGATCGCACGTGGAAGATCGAGCCGAAGATCTGGCTCAGACCCGGCCCGAATGCGGCCATGCCTCGAACGCAATCTCCTTCGTCGGACGCCGTTCCCGAACGCGTGGGCTGTTTCTCGATCGAAGGGCCTTCTTGACATCGTACGACCCCACTCAGGACGACGCCGACTCCACGATCCTGGCACGGATCCTGGAAGCGGTCTTCCCCGTGTGCGCCGGGATCAATCTCGAGTACTACTTTTCGTATGTCGACAATGTTGGATACGGATGCGGTGTCAAACTGCCCCACAACGTCACAGGATTGGTGGGTGTGATGGATGGAGCTGCCAGCGACCTGCGACCCGGACTGCCCTGGCAGATGGTCGAGATTCACGAACCGGTGCGGCTGACGTTCGTCATCGAATCGACGCCGGCGCGGATGCTGTCGATCATGGAACGAAGCCCCGGCATCAACCGGCTTTGCCGTAACGAATGGTTGCAGTTGGCGGTGCTCGATCCAGATTCATCAGAGATCCAGATCTTTCGGCATGGAGTCTTCCAGGTCTATCATCCTCATGCCGCTCAACTTCCCAAGGTCCACGCCTCGATCGACTGGTATCGCGGCTGGCGCGAACACCTGGAGTTTGCAGAAATCGAAGCCTGCAATGTTCCGATCCCTGAAGAAGAACGCATGCTGGTTGCAGCCCATCGCGACGAATGACAACCGATGGCGGCCTACTGGGGCTTGGAGTCCTCGACCCCAAGGCGTCAGAGTGTGCTACCCGTCTGGAACTGTAGGGGACTTAGTTGGATGATCAAGTGAAGCTGGCTATCCTTGGACGGTCTCACAAGCCAATAACTCGCTGCGCGGAAATTCCATGCTTGGACAGCACTCTGAAGATGATCCTCTGGAAATTGGCGGTGCGGCGGTGGTTGGCCCAATAATTGATGGGGAGGGGTATCGCGATGCGGATCTCGACAAGTTCCTGAAACTGCTCGACGAACGTTTCGCTCAATTCCAAGATTCTCCCACCATCCCAAAGGGGTTGTGTTGGTTATGTATGACGGCCATGGCGGCTCTCATGTCGCCAGAACGGCAGTATAAGGGAAGGCAATTAGAACGCATGGACGATGCCTATGAGCGAGTCTTCACTGCTATCGAATTGGGACTGTTTCCGCCCGAGGCTGAATAATCCAGAGAATGCATCCGGCTTCAAGAGGCCACGCTGAGTGCTCGCCTGGCCTCGTTGGAGCTTTGGAAACTGGTGAATTGCTGGGTTTGAGAGACTCCCCTACTCATTGGGTATCCCTCATGACGATATTGCCTTTACGCGGCTCGTCGATGGTCATCGCGTTCGCGTTCGGCGGCGGCCTGTTCGGCTCGCTGTTCATCGGCCGCATGACGGCCAGAGAGCTTTTCGAGGGCCTTCACCGCGGTGTCGGCCTCCATCAAGGCATTGCGTCGAACTGTCAGCAGTTCAGCCACCACGGCCAGTTCGCACTCGATCCCTTTCAGCTTCGCCGCCAGCCGCTCGGCATATTGCTGGCGCGAGGCGACGCGTTCGGCGGACCACGCTTCCCCTTCATGTGTCGCCCGCAGTTCGTCGAGCGTATCGGTCCGTTCGGTCGAGGTGCGCTGGTGCGCGGCTAGCAAGTCGGCCTCACTGCGTTGCGCCTCGGCCAAGGCCATCCGGCAAAGATCTCGTTCCGACTCGCGAATGCGAAGCACTGTATCAAACCGAAAAGCTGCCATCTCTGATTCTCCGCTGTCGACTGCACGAATGAGGAACAGGATTCAGCACACCAGGCGTGCCGTCTACTTTTGCCGTGATTGTGCCGAGGCCATCGCTCCGGCCTCGCGCCATTGTTTCAGATCATTCAATCGTTGCACCGCTTCAGTCAGTGCAGTGGCATCGGTTCGATCTTG
>CBIHQO010000509.1:0-5414 GCA_966211735.1 uncultured Schlesneria sp. | reverse complement strand
GATGCTCGTTGGATTGTGGTCAACGAACAAGGACTGGTGGTCGATCAGTCTGAAAACCTCGCACAAACGACAGAGCGTGACGCGATTCTCGACGTTGCTCGGACGGCGGCGTTTCCTCAACAACCTCAAGCCCCCGGCAATTGGCGGTTTCTGCAAGTTCGATTGGCGGCGGCGGATCCCAAACCTGTCGAAGAACGCGACACGCGCGAGCATGCCGCCCTTGTCGTCACCGTGGCCCGGTCCACTTCGAAATTGAAGGCGACGCTCAACAGCCTGGCCGGGCTGGTTCTGGCACTTTCAATTGGTGGGTGGTCAATCGCCGCGGTTTGTGGCCGCTGGATTTGCAGGAAGGCACTCGAGCCCGTGGCTGAGATGGCGGCTAGTGCTCGTACAATGGGACTGGCCAACCCTCGGCTGCGGCTGCCCATCGCCACGTCGGGCGATGAGCTGAGCGACCTTGGCCGCGCCTTTAACGAATTGCTCGATCAGCTATTTCAGGCCTACGAGCGGCAACATCGCTTTGCCAGTGATGCGGCCCATCAACTGCGAACACCCCTGACGGTCTTGCAGGGACAAATCGAAGTGGCGCTGCGTCGACCACGAAGCGGCGACGAATATGCCAAAACGCTGGAGGTCCTGAATGGCCAGGTTGCTGAGCTGCGTCAGGTCACTGAATCGTTGCTCTTTCTGGCTCGTTCCGAAGGTGATAGCGACCGGCCCCCATTGTCTTCATTGGACTTGTCGGCCTGGTTGCACTCCTATCTCGAGAAATGGACGACTCACGACCGCTTCACGGATTTGCGTGTGCACGCGGATCAAAACGTCGTGGCGACCGCATCTGCGCCGTTCCTGGGACTTTTGATGGATAATCTGATCAGCAATGCCTTGAAGTACAGCCAGCCCGGTACTTCAGTCACGATCCGACTGCAGAAACTGGGCGATCGGGCTGTCCTTCAAGTTTCGGATCAGGGAATCGGGATCGGCGCGGGTGACATCGCAGCGGTTTTCGAGCCCTTTTTCAGATCTCAAAATGCACGCCAGTCGGGGGTGGCCGGCACGGGGTTGGGACTGGCGCTGGCGTCGCGTATTGCCAAGTCCCTGAACGGTGAGTTGCAATGCAGCAGTGTTCTGAACGAAGGAAGCCAGTTCACACTGCTCCTTCCTGAATCCTCAATGCGAGAGGCCTCGCACGGCTAATTGGTGGTTGCTTGTCGGAGCGCTTCTGCGATTTTGTTCGCGGCCGTGTGTCGCACCCAGAGTCTTTGATGGGTGTGGCATCAAGAAGCGGCCCCCCCGTCCCGAAGCGTCAGGGCATGCCACCGATGCCACCCCGCCGAGATCATTTCTTGGGTCGTAGCGGGGCTGGGTTGCTGAGATAGATTGCCTTGACGTCGAACTCTTCGCCCTTCAGTTTGTCGAATTGCTCTTGCTGCTCATTGGTCAGCACAGATCGCAGATCATTGCCGCGGCGTCTGCCTAACTCGTTTACCTTTGCTATCCGTCCAGCGACATTGCCTCCTGCACCACTGACGCCTCCAAATTCTTTCATCTTGTCGAGGAATTCCTGGTCGATCGCGGCGATGTGAGTCTGCTGCTCTTTCGAGAGATTGAGTCGTTCAGCCAACATGGGGTGCGTGTAGATCTTTTCGCCCAAGGTCTGGAACGAGATCTGTTCCAATCGTTTGACCTGGTCTTCGTTCAGAATCTCCAACAACTTCGGCCTGTACTTCGCCGAAACCTTCTGCAGTGCCTCAAACGTCTTGGCTCGAGTCTCGGCCTTCTTCGCCTCTTGCTCCGCTGCGGTGCCTTTGAACAAGCCTTCAATCATTCCATAATATTCTTTTGACGCCTCGATATTGAGGGGCTGCAGCTTGTCCAGTTGCTCCTCGGTCGTACCGATTTCCATTTGCACAACGGGATAGCCCGTCAGCGAGATCGGCGCGATCATCCCAAAAGCTTCGAATGCCCACGCGCAGGGAGAGGACATTGCGAACAGCGCCAGTACAGCTAATGCGACCCATGAATTCAGACGCATCGTGAAAGCTCCTTGGTTGTGCGATAACGACGTTGAAACGGCTTATTGAGACGTTTATTCCACAAAAGTCGGACTTGCGATCGGCACTGGTTCTCCCAAAGCGGGCAACCAGTGGCACGTCTATTTGCCTTAGAAGGTCCAAGCAATGCCATCCCGTCTCAGAGTTTTCGATGGGCGTGGCGAAGAAGAAGACTACACCCTTCCCAAAGCGTCATGGCGTGCCCGCCCGCTGACTTTGAGGGGCCAAGGGATGCCACTCTGCCTCACCCTGCTGTCCGAAAATGAGAGCCATGAGTACAGACATCTTCGAACGCAGTTTCGTTGCTGAAAGGGAGCTTTTCTTGGAAGCATTGCCAATCCATCCTTCAAGATTGAAACGACCGACTCGTCACCGGTCCCCCTCCTATTTGGAGTACATGTCATTTCCTTTAGCACCAGTAAACGTCCGTGATAGGCGGGCACGCTGTCCGATCGTTTGCCAAGTGCTGTCCTGCTCCAGGGTCTCTAATCTATTCTTGGTTTCGCAGTGAAACCGCTTGAGCGTCTTGCAATCCCTGAGCTGATAGAGAGCCACGGGCATCACTTGCGAGACCCTTAAGTCTTCCAGTGGCAGACTGGCCAGAACTTTGAAACAGGCTCCGTGCACTTCAGTGTTCGCCACGTCTAGTTGCCTTAACTGGAGGCAGTTCTTCAGTCCGACTGCCAACTCGTCGTTAAACCACTTTCCTCTGCATCGGAGCGATTCGAGATCAGTGAGTGCTTCAAAGCCCTCAGGGGTAAACGTTCCCGCAAGCAGCGTTAATCGCTTGAGAGTCTTGATGGTGCCGAGTTCTCGCAATGCGACATTGGTCAACCCTTCGCAGTCAATCTGGAGTGCTTCCAAGCTTGGGCAGTTTGACAGCCGAGAGAGTCCTTCGCCGCTCCAAGGGGACTTTCCCAGTTGCAGATCCAATATTTTGAGTTTGCTGTGGTTTCCGAATTGGCTCGCGTCGAATTGTATCAGGCCATCGGTTCGGATGATGATTCTGTCAGCGCGTGGACAGCGATCCGAGACCGTCATACGGCCGGCGGTCTGATCACAAATGTGCAACTCGCTGATCTGCGGCAACGCTGGCAATGATTTCCACGTTTCGGCCGTGTGATCCTCTGCGATAACAATTTTCAATTTCCGAAGGGCGAGGCAATGTGACAGCGGCGCCATCTCGCCTGGCTGCCAACCTCGAGCTCGAGTAAAGAACTGTTGATGTAGGCACAGTTCAGCCAAGCCAGGCAATTGTGGCAGCAAGTCCATGGCGGCGGTGGTCGCACCGTCGGGGCTGAAGCCAATAAAAGTGACGCGTTCGGGATCGCGATGCCACGTCAGTTTGGGATCGATCGCGAGCAACTTTTGAACCAACGCGCGATCGCCCAGATTCAGCTTGTCGGGTTCGGCGTCGGCGCACCCTGTTGACTGGCACCAGTTCAGGCAAAGGGAGCAGGCAAGCAGCAGCAGCGAGGGACGGTTCATTATGTCACCTCAGGCGTTGCCACAATTGGTGTCATCGGGATCGGTGCGAAATTCAACACATGAACTCAGACGCATTCTGTGAAGTCCCTGACTTGCGAGGTGGCAAATCCGAATCAGTTCATTGCGCGTCTCGTCCACAAACAACGGACTTGCCATTCGTACTGGTTGTCCCAAAGCGGCCAACCAGTGGCACGTCTATTTGACTTCGACGAACCAAGCAATGCCACCCCGCCTCATCATGTCAGCTCAATAATTGCTTTAGTTGGGTTCCATAAAAGTCGGACTTGCGATCGGCACTGCTTGTCCCAAAGCAGCCAAACAGTGGCGCATCCATTTGACTTCGAGGGTCGACGCAATGCCACCCTGCCTGCCCACGGTGACGAAGGCATTTCTCAAGCCAGATGGTTGCTTCTTCAACATTCATGTTCGTGTCCCTTCATTCTCAGTTCGACAAGAACCGGCTTGTCCACGAAATGTTACGACCTTTCCCTCGCAAGAAGGGCATCGGCAACCAATTGTATTTGCCACATTAGTTCATCATTGTGAAGAGGATCTTGATCAAGGAATGCCGCCCCTTCTCGGCCACTGAGGACAGCACAGCAGGCCAACTGATAGATCTCATCTGCATCGTAAACCTGCAGCACTCCAGGCCACTCCGACAATCGCATAGCTCGCTTATAAACACTTGCTTCCAATTGTGATTCGAAGCGTCGAAGTTGAGCGTAACTCGATAGGGTCGGGTCGAGGTGCTGAACCAGTGCGACGGATCGACGACGCGCCTGGCTAGTTTTCTCACGCAAGGCTTCTGCATGTTCTGCCGAAAATCTCTCAACGGCCGCTGGTGCTACGTCGGCGAACTTGCGTTCCCAGACCTTCGCCTCAGCAGTTGTTTCGATGATCGTCCAGCAGCGTTCCTTGTTACTCGCAATTTCATTGAGCGTCATTAGCTCGTCGATTTTTAAGCTGATAAACTTGGTCACAGATACAGACACATCTCCATAAACCGCTTCGTTGCGTCGTCCTTGCAAATCCACGCATATTTTTTGGTACACACCGCGAGCGACATCTGGTCGACAAAATGTCAATGTATTTGACCTTAAATCCAACGATTCGAAACCAAGTGGTGACAGCAGTAAATTGAGTCGATTCTTATCAATTTTCATGGCTTTACTACCCAATATTCAATTCCAGCTTCCTGAAGAGCCTGACGCAACTTCGCTCCCAAGCCCCGAGTAGGAAGAGGTTCTGTTCCGAACCAAACGATCCTTTTAATTGTCGTGCTTGTTTTGAGCAAAACAAAATCAGATCCCACCTGGTCAAGTTTACGTGAAAGCTGCTCTTGAGTCATGCTGCTCCAAGGAGTTGTATTGCCCTCGAATCCAGTCAGTGTCGCTTTGTCGAAGTCGTCGAATTTGCGACTCCCCAAACCTTTGCCGATGCTCCATGGAGTCTCGAAGACTTGCTCTGTCGCTCCCGGCCTCACTTTTTGCACATACCGATCGTGGACATTTTTTGCGGACGGTCCGTCCCCTAAGTTGCGTTGCGTCGTTCCTGCCCGCCGTTCAACTTTAACCGGCAGGTTCTTCGGATTGGGAGTCAGCGGCATTTCGCCGGTGCTGAGTCGACGTACTTTGTCGTGATCGATTGTGACCTTGTAGCGCTTGTTGAATGCGGCTACGCCTTTGCCAGTCCCCCATGTCAGCAGGTCGATCAGCTTGCCTGAGGCTTGAGATGCGAGTTCTTTTCTCAGCACGTCTGCCGCCGCGTTCAGGTCGGCTTCGTTTTGGATCGAGCTGATCTCGAGATACAGGCGATGGCCGGTGAGGGCTCCGTCAGTTCCGACGTATGTCAGAAGTACTGCGTCTGCAGCCA
>CBIHQO010000508.1:0-5424 GCA_966211735.1 uncultured Schlesneria sp. | reverse complement strand
TTCGATTCAGCATCAACGCGACCATGATTGAAGACGAACTGCCTGACCTCGCTCCGCGCGAGGTCATCATCCACCATCCAGGAGGACGCGACGTTGGGAACGAGCAGAAACGGCCCGACCCGGCACCGCGTGAACTCTGGATCGGCTTCCTGTTTGCACTCGGACCCATGCTGGTCACGATGCTCGGAACAATGTTGTGGGTCACCCCTGCCCTCTCCGCAGAACTCGAACGCCGCAGTTGGGTCTATCTCTCTGTCCGACCGAATGGGGGCACAGCCGTCTTAGTTGGCAAATATCTGGCGGCCGTGACGTGGGTCATCCCGCCCGTTCTGCTGGGACTGGCGATCGCGGTCCCTCTGAGCGGCGCTTCAAATGGATGGCAGATCTGGTGGACCATGGCCCGCCTGGTCCTGCTGTCGACACCCGCCTACGCTGCCGTCTACCTGCTCCTCGGAACTATTATGCCTCGACGAGGTATGGTCTTGGCGGTCGGTTATTCACTGTTGTTTGAACTGGTGATCAGCTTTGTGCCAGCCGTCATCAACAAGTTGACCGTCCATCACCGCTTGCAGGCGTTGCTGCTCCAGTGGTGCGAACTCGACATCCCTCCCGAATTCATGTCCGGGGCCATCTCATTGATCGGCAATACGCCCCCCTGGCAACACGTTGCGATTCTGCTGCTGTACCCGCCAATCCTGGTGACGGCCTCCATCGGAATCTTACGAGCATGTGAATTCAGCTCATCCGCAGAATCGGATGTCTGATGTACAATCGTCGGCGATGGGGATTCAAAGAATCGAAACACAGCGCCACAGAGAAATTCCGAAGCGTCGAACCACGGAATACACTGAATACATGAAAGAAGGCAGTTTAGACTCTTATCAATTCCGTGTTTTTCCTGTATTCCGTGGTTAATCTCTTCCTCTGTGCCCTTCGTGTCTCTGTGTTTCAATTCTCCCCTCCCAAATCACGCCAATCCGCGATTCATTTGAGACCGTCATGCCCTCTTCCCTGAAACTCCTCGTCCAATCGCGACACCCTCTCATCTCGATCGAAACCCGAGACGAGGAACGAGCGGTCCAGGAAGTACGCAAGATCGCCATCGAACTGGGCCGCCCCCTCTACGAATGGTCGATGACCTCCGGCATGAGGCAACTGGGTGAAAAAGGGACCTGGCTGCCGATCGCCATGCTGGCGGGACACCAGACGTTAACTCTCATCACGCAAGCGGTCGGGATCGGTGGCGAAGCGGGGACGCCGGTGAAAAAGGCGATCGATGCCCTGCATGTCGCCATCGAATTGCCACAAAGCACGATCTATCTGTTCAAGGACTTGGGACCGCACGCCAAAGACGCCCAGGTTCACCGCATGCTGCGCGATCTGGCGGCACTCGGCGATCGCCGCCAGAGCAACATCATCCTCGTCGATGCGCTCCCGCTGCCAACGGAAGTCAAACGACTGACGATCCCCTTTGAACTCGGTTGGCCCACCGCCGAAGAACTTGAAGAAGTCATCAAGCACACGTACACCAAAGTCCGTCGCGAGAGCATGTATGAAGTCACCGCGACACTCACGCGGCGCGACATGGATCAACTCGTGCAGACCCTGCGCGGCCTGACACGATCCGAGGCTGAACGCATCGTCGCCTCAGCCATCTACCGCGACTACACGCTGAAGCCAGAAGACCTGCCCCTGATCCTCGAAGCGAAACGAGCCTTACTGGGGTCGGCGGGCTGCCTCGAATCCGTCGCGGCCGACTTCACGATGGAAGATGTCGGAGGCCTGGACAATCTCAAGGCCTGGCTGAAGCAACGTCGCGATGGGTTCAGCAAGAAAGCCCGCGATTTCGGACTGCCAACGCCACGCGGCATCCTGATGCTCGGCATCCCCGGTGCCGGAAAAAGTCTGTGCGCCAAAGCCGTTGCTGCCGATTGGCGAATGCCACTGCTGCGATTGGACCCTGGCGTCCTCTACCAGAAATACATCGGCGAAAGCGAAAGCCAACTGCGTCAAGCTCTGGCTCAAGCCGAAGCGATGGCCCCCGTCGTCCTGTGGATCGACGAAATCGAAAAGGCATTCGCCTCGGCCTCAGCAGCGTCGGCCGATGGTGGCTTGTCCAAACGGATGTTCGGTACACTCCTGTCTTGGATGCAGGACCACCGGCACCCGATCTTCATCGTCGCCACCGCCAACGACATCTCCGCTCTGCCCCCCGAACTGATGCGCAAAGGCCGCTTCGACGAAGTCTTCTTCGTCGACCTCCCCAGTGCCGAAGCCCGAGCCAGCATCCTGGCCATTCATCTCGAGCGGCGCAAACGCTCTCCTGGCATCTTCGACTTGGAACAACTCGCCGCCGCCAGCGTCGGCTTCAACGGTTCAGAACTCGAACAAGCCGTCATCGGCTCCATGTATGCCGCGTTCCAGGAAGGGACCGAAGTCCAAAGCCGGCATCTCTTCGAAGAGTTCGCGAAGACTCGACCACTCTCGGTGCTGATGCACGAAAAGATCGAAGAACTCCGCGACTGGGCCGCCAACCGCTGCGTCTCCGCAGATTGACAATTTGGAGTGCTCCGGCTCGACGGAGCTTTCATTCCAACAAACGAACAGCCCGAGTTCACGTTCAAAGGCCACTGTGAAGCATTTTCCCGCTTCCAATCACGAGAGATGTGCCACTGGTTGGCCGCCTCGGACAACCAGTGCCGATCCCGCAAGACCATAGTGATCGTGTTGCCGCAAGGGTCTTCATTCCGCGACCGATGCAAAGTGGCGTCGAACCGCCGCACTCCATAAATCATCAGCAGGTCGCAACTGCGTGATACCGAAGACTGTTTCGATAATCATCTGCGGAACAAGCACAGCATAGACGGCATCGAATGCCATCGTCAGCTTCAATCCACGCGCTGTGGGAAGCAACTCCACCGAGATCCCATCAGAATGCATCTCATACAGCTTCTGACGTTTCTCCTGCTGAGCCACAATCCGCTCGATTTCTGCATCCGCGAGACGAGGCGCTTGTTCTTTGTAGTGATCAGCACTAACACCCTTCCAATGACCGGTATGCACTGACATCCGGAACGGAGCGAACGTGCGGCGATTCTTATCGTTTGGCGAGGCCAGCGTCTTCGTGTCAATCGCACGATGCAGCAAAGTCGGAATGGTATCGTCATCAAGGCCGGCTCTCGAACAAAACCAGATCGCATCCTGCGTGGCCATCAGCCAGGAATGAGACGGCGTTTCCGCTTTTCCCCAATCCCCACCCCCTGCCGCTTCGGAAAGGATGGCGCCAAATGCATCCCCCAGAAACGGTATCGTCTGGATGTGATATAACGGCATCCCTTCCAGAGTCGTCGTCGTCACCCCCAACGCATTGTCGGCAGTCAAGCCCCGAAACCACGTTTCAAACTGCTGAGGAAGGTCTCGATTCGTGGGAATTTTCACACCATAGAGCAAGACGTTGGCATCCCCTTCTCTTTCACCGGTGCAGAGCAACTCGAATTGGTTGGTCTCCAACATGCGGCACCCAGAGTTAATCAACGGTCCATTCAGCATGAGCGTTCCCAGGTCGGCGGCTTCCGACGCAGTCGCCACATAATTCCGAATGGCGGCTGCCAGCGGCTTGGCATGTCGCTGCGGAAGGGCCAGCGAGATCCCCAACGATTGATCGTAGTCCGCATTCCACAACGGTTCGAAAGCAGACTTCTTCGGAGTCATCTCGGCGGCAAATTTGGCCAGCTTCCCCTCGGCTGTTCCATTCACTTCCAATTCGATAATCGAGCGAACATCCGCATCCATACGAATTCCGAACGTCGCTTCGTCGACCTGAGTCATCGCCAGGTCCAGCAACTCGCGGGCAATGTCACCCAGCGCCCGTCGCAGTAGATAGTCCCGCTCCTGCTCATCGTCGCGACGCTGTAGCCCCGCGTCATAAACGGATTTGATCCCCTCCGCCCCCAGCGATCTCAGCAACGGCGGCAATCCTTTTGATTGCAATGACACCGCGACATCGTTCTTGCCCAGCACATTCCGCACAAGTTCTCGCGGGTCAGGACAGTGGTCAACGGTGTCCGCATCCAGTCCGATGACGACGTAGTGACCGAACCTGCGCAGAAATTGCTCGGCCCCTTTGTCGTCGCGAAAACAATTCGCCTTGCCAGCGACAGGCGTCAGCTTGCCCAGCGCCAGCATCTGCTGATAATCCTTCACGGGCAGGAAGACGACAAATCGCTTTGATGAGAGGCCTGCTTCTGACATCGCCCCAAACAGACCGGATGGAGCACTGGCTGAAGCCGCCTCTCCCTCAGCAGGTTTTTCCGCGGGAGCGGCTTCAGAAGGCGCGAACATTTCGGCGTCGTAGAAAAGCAGGATCCCGACAGGTTTGGTCGGATCGAACCATGGCGTTTCAACATTCAGCCCCAGGAGTAGCCCATACAGCTTGATCCGACTAACAATCGTATCGCGCGTCGTAGCCGCACCATGAGTTCGCATGACATCGACCGTCCGATCCAGCAGACGGTCCACGCTGGCCACAGCCGCCACAACCAACGGATGATCAGGGGCAGCGCCGAGATCCTCATTAGCGATCGCTTCGCGCAGCAAGACGCTGCCGACGACGAAGTTCGTGAGCAGCAACACAAAACCACATTGAGCGGGCTTCGACATGAGCACATCCTTGCACACGAGCAGACATTTCGTCTGCCGAATCATATCGATCAACTTCGGATCTGAGAAAGGCATTTTCCAAATGTGGAGTGCTCCGGCTCGACGGAGCTTTGGATTCATTCGCCAAAGACCCCAGTTCGCGAGAAGATCGACCGGTCCCAAGAGAAACTCCCGATGCGGACAGCTGACGAACGGGCAAGACGATACGATTGAAGAATTGAAGTGTTCATCTTCCCTTTTGAATAGGAGCCAAAGGGGTGTCCAGCCACCGCACTCCAAAGCCCCCTTTGGAGTGCTCCGGCGCGACGGAGCTTTGGATTCATTCGCCAAAAACCCCGGATCGCGAGAAGATCGACCGGTCCCACAAATACTCTCAATCCGAACAGCGAAGACGGCACGTTTGAAAAATCGACGTGTTCATTTTCCCGTCCCGACGCATCAAAGTCTCTTTTTGAATTGGATCTAAAGCGGTGTCCAGCCACCGCACTCCAAAGTCCCCCTTTGGAGTGCTCCGGCTCGACGGAGCTTTGGATTCATTCGCCAAAAACCCCGGATCGCGAGAAGATCGACCGGTCCCACAAATACTCTCAATCCGAACAGCGAAGACGGCACGTTTGAAAAATCGACGTGTTCATTTTCCCGTCCCGACGCATCAAAGTCTCTTTTTGAATTGGATCTAAAGCGGTGTCCAGCCACCGCACTCCAAAGTCCCCCTTTGGAGTGCTCCGGCTCGACGGAGCTTTGGCTTCAGTCAGCACACACGTC
>CBIHQO010000507.1:0-5442 GCA_966211735.1 uncultured Schlesneria sp. | reverse complement strand
GTGAATATTGATATTTCATGGAGTCTCCTATCGTGGTGTTATGCGCTGAGTCCATTGTATAGTATTATTGGCATTTATTGTTTGCAGCGCCCCAGGAAAGAATCGTATTTGATTATTAGAGACTCCTGGAATAGTAGTAACACTGGCCATATTATTCTTAACAAGACTGTCGAGATCTGACTTTCGAATGCGCCCTATTATTACATCTGTATCCCCATCTAAGTGACGGCGACCCATCTGGTACGCGGCCTGAAGCCCTTCTTTGGCGCTCTGGCCGGTGAGTTGGAACGTATCAAACGATCCTGGCCGCGAAAGGAGTCCACCCAGAGATAGTTTCTTTGCCTTATCTGTGTTTAGGCCATTGGTGAGTATGTCATCGGCGTGTTTCGGAAGTGTACCATGAGCGACATCAATCCAGTTATCGAGGTAGTCTTCCGCATCACCATTGTGGACGAGGAGCCCGTTGTTAGCAACGTGATAGACATGGTCGATGTGGACTTCGAGATTGTAAACATCGTGCGTTCCAGGTCGTTGATGCGAGGCCACAACTCGCGGCAGGGTGGCCGGGTCTGGAGCGTCTTCGCGAAGGCCCGGTGGATGTTCAAGCGGCGTTGTTGTTGAATCACCGCGAGCTGCCTGGTTTCATTCACGGGATGGGCTGCCAAGATGTGGCTGAGAGTCGACCTGGTTCGATTTCCATGAAGCTTGGATGCGTGTTGACAGACCGGGTCTTCGCGAAGACGCTCCAGACCCGGCTACCCTGCCGCACGCCTGCAGCGAGAGAGTTGAATAGAGTGAGTAGAGAGTAGAAAAGAGGTTAGGGGCCATGCGATCTGGCTCGTCTAATCGCATTTGCACTGGTTGTCCGAAGCGGCCAACCCGTGGCACGGCGCAGGGACTTCCTCGTCAAGCTGGTCAGGGTGTGTCTGGTGGAATCACTTCGACGCGGGCTGGCAGATTTTGACACCTCAGGGGATACCTGGACTTGCAGGGATGACGCCAATGCAGCTTTGGGCGGTGCGGGGACTTATTGAAGGGTGAGATGAAAGATTGACTCAGCGGCCGGTAACAACCCGTCGTTCGCGAGTCAGAGGGAACGGCTCGAATGGCTCAGGTCCAGTCGGCAGATCGATCGGCCCAAACGGACATAAAGAGCGCTGTTGGCCAAGGCGGGATGTGACCAGCAATCGGTCCCGTCTTCCGATAATGGCAAGCGAGAGAGAATAACGGGCTCGGCCTGATGAGGATCGATCAGGATCAGTTCTTCCTTGAAGGTGAGTGCCAGCAGGCGTTCGGCGCTGGCGATCAGGGAGCCGTATTTACGAAAGGCACGGTCCTTCAGTCGCCAGACGCTCTTCAGGTCATCGCCCAGCGACAGACTGTGCAAGCCGTTATCGATTCCCAGCAACCGGTCACCGGAGACGACGGGTGAGTGTGAATCGGGAGACAGGGCCTTGTTGGCGACGGCCACTTCAAACCCCGGTTGACCGTCGTGACGCGGGGTATAGACGCGAGCACCGTTGTTCTCACTGACGAGCACGAAGCCTGAGCGGTAGATGATGGGAGAAGGCACGTTAAAATCGCCGGCTTCGGGTGGAACGACGGACCATTTTCGCTCACCCGTTGCGATGTCCCACCCCCCGAGTGAAGACTTGTCGTAGCCGACCAATTGCCTCTGGCCATTCACGGTGGATGTCAAGAATGACGCGTGGCCCGGTGCAAGGCCCGTCGCTGACCAGAGCACGTCACCAGTCGCGGGATTGAGAGCGACGAGCGACGCCACTTTGCCGCCGGGCTGGACGATCAATCGACCCTCTGCCAGCAAAGGGGAGCCAGACAAGCCCCAGGTGAGCAGTGGCATTTGAAACCTGGTCGACAGATTGAGATTCCATTCGACATGGCCATCGCTCAACCTGACACAATGCAGATGTCCGAAGGCGCCGAGTAGCCAGGCATGTTCACCATCGATCAGTGGCGTGGCGCGCGGAGAATTTCCGTAGTCGAGATGACCGGGGGCGGGATAGGCGAGTGACCATCGCTGCGCGCCGGTCTCCGCATCCAGGCAGGCCCACAGATCCTTCTGGTCTAAGGCGTCGCGTCCCCCCGCAATGACGCAGCCATTGGCGACCGCGATACCACCAACTCCTTCGCTGGGAAGCGTGACCTTCCAGTCAAACTCGGCCCGCTGGGGGAGTGATGCGGGAAGCCACTGGACGGTGCCGTCTCGAAAGGGGCCGCGAAATTGCGGCCACTCACCTTCTCGTCCGTCCAGACTGCGTGCCGGTTCATTGCTGCCGTTGCTCAGGGAAGATTGAGTCTTGTCTTTCTCGGCGTCGGACCGTTTGTTTTTTGCTTCACCGGCAAATGGCACGAAGCCTTTTTCCGTTTCGAGACCGATCAGGAGCTTGGCTTCGTTGCCGACCTTGAGGAGTGCTTCGGTGATAGCCCCGCGAACGTCCTGATCAAGTTTGGCATCGACGAACGCTGTAATAAACGGCACCGGCTCCGACTCGCCAATGACCCGAACATCACCCTTCTTGATCGAACCGCAGCCTTCCAGCAGGGGCTGCGCATAGCTGGAAACGACGGCGGCGGCTTTTTCCGTTTCGGGCAGCGCGAGCAGGGCCTTTGCGGCGTCGCTGCATGACGGCGATGTTTCGACGGGGCTTGGAAGGGGGAGCCCCGCTTTCTTCAACAGCTTCATCGGCGAGGCCGATTTCTCGTCGCAATCGGCCGGGCCGAACAGCACGCGATATCCTTTGAGATCCGCCATCGATTTCGCAGGATCGAGCTTGCGAACAATAAACAGGCCGGTCTGTGTCACTTCGCCATCCCGGCCAGTCAGTTGAGCGACAGGTTCGACGGTGATCTTCGCTTCTTTGGCGTCGGCCAGGACAACCGAATGCTTCCCGATGATCAGGTCGGCTTTGCCTTTCGTTTTTTCTTCGAGCGCACTCTTCAGTGATTCCGACCAGTAGACTTTGACCGGCCTTTTGAGTTCGCTCGTCAGGAACTCACCCAGCAATTCGTACTTTCGCTGGGCATAGCCCTTCACACAATCACAGGCCAACGGTGCCGACAGCGGGTCCATGATGACCACTGTCAGCGTCGAGGGTGCCTCGTCGGTCGCGAGCGCAGGCACTCCGACGGCCATGGTCAACAGGAAACAAAGCCAGTTCTTCATTGGGCCTCCGTTAGAATTCGCAGGGCATCGCCTGTGGCCGATCTGGTATTGCTGACGCCCGATGATCAGTTCGACTTGGCGTCGCCCGCAGGCTTCGCGGTGGCGTCGATCTTTTCGGTTGGTTTCGCCTCACGCTGATAGGCACTGGTGGCCATCACGTGGTCGTCGCTGCACAGCTCGATCTTCACTGTTTCGTCGGTGTTAAATGTCACCTTGAAATTGAAGTTTTCGACGCCATCCATCACGACACCCACGGTCAAGTGATTGTCGGCCTGTTTCGTGGCGACCCACTCGAGGGAGGTCCCGGGCGAATAGATGGACAACATTCCGCCGGTGGCCTTCAACTCTCCATTCTCACCAAAGGTCAGTTGATTGGCGACACCGTCCGGTTGCTCACCAGCGCCCAATGCCGAACGGACCAGTCCGCCAATCCCGGTCTTGGCCTTCTTGGCTCCCTGCATCGACCATGTGCCGACGAGTTTGGCACCGAGCCCTTCACGAGCGGCCTTGGCGAGCAATTCATCTTCGGTGGGTCCGGTGATTTCGGCGACGGGGACCAGCACGCAGATATGTCCCTTGTCCTGATGCTGCATGTAATATCGATTGCGGGCGGCATCGAATTCCAGGGCGACGTGCTTACAGCCGCCTGCGATCTTGGCTCGACCGATGTAGCCCACCATCTTGCCTTCAGGCGAAAATCGCTTGATGTCCCCGATACTCGATTCGGCCGTGAGAATGGTTCCGTCGGCACAACAGCGAACGTTCATTGGATTGCAGCAACTGCCAAATCCTTCGGGACTCTTGCGATCACGCTTGCCAAAACTCTTGGTCATTTCCCCGTCGCGGTCATAGATTCCGACCTGGAATTTACCGTTTTCGGCGACGAGCAGATTATCTTTCGAGGCCTGGATGTCCATCTGGCCGCAGCAGCCACCGAGATCTTCGACGATTTTTTCGCCGTCGGTAAAGTCGTGCGTCGTCCGCCAGACGTCATAGCCATGTCCGTTCAATTTTCGCAACGAAACAAAGATATCCTTTTCAGTCGCCGCGACTGCGGTCACGGTCAGCTTGTCATTCACGGCGGCTTCGGGGTCGTTCACACCCAGCGATTCTTCGATTTGTGAGAGCTGCTCCTTGTACTGCTTGATCAGTGTCTCTTGAGCTTCGATCTGGGCCTTGATTGCGTTGGTTCGGTCTGCCTCGGGCTTCTCGTGCAGTTTCGCGAGCTTCTTTTCGGCTTGTTTGATTTGGGCGTTAAACTGGCTGGTAAACTGCTGGGCTTGAGCCTTGGCTTCTTTGAGCGCCTTCGCTTTGAATTCTTCTAAGTTACCCACATTCGGCGTCCGGCTCTTTTTGATCACTTCGCCGTCAAGTGTCAGACGAGCCAGCCAGCCTTCACCAGCCACGACGAATTCCTGACGACCGGGGACCATGTTGATGGCGGTCGGTTTGAAGTCCAGCCGGATTTCCTTCAGCAGCTTTTCGTCAGGAGAGTAGATCTGGACGAGTGCGTCTTGCTTGATGTGCTTGATATCGTACTCGCCCGGTTTGTCGGGTTTGAGAGAATACTCGACGGAAGGGCCACCGACGCAGAGCAGCAGGTCGCCGGTGGGGGTCAGGCAGAAGGTATTGAGGCGAATCTTTTCGCCATGATGTTGGGGAGTAATGACCCGCGCCTGCTTGTGCGTGCTATCGGTTCGTGAACCGGCCACGGCCGGCTGACCATCCTTGCAGTTCTCCGTTGAGGCCTTCACACCGATGTCGATCGGCTTTCCTGCGGGAGCCTGAACCTCACCAGTTGTCGGAGCTGCCTTTTTCGCATCATCGGCCCACAGGGGCATCGCAACGAGACTCATCAGCCAGATCGCAAGGGTGTCACGAAGTCGCATGATTCTGCTTTTCTGATAGTGACAGGATTCGCTGGAAATGAACGTCGAAGGGAAGTGACGTTGTCCTCGCTGATCCGTCGCGAGGCGCGTGCATGTTCTGTCGATTGCTACCAGAAAGCAACTTTCTGGTTTGGGTTTTGCAAATTGAGGATCAAGTTGATCTTGACATCCAGAAAAGTCATTCTGTCTTTTTCTGGAGGCAGATTGTTGGTACCCCACGGTCTTGGCCGCGACGCGGCCGCGAGAGAGTTGATTGGAGTGAGCAGAGAGTAGAAGAGAATTCAAACGAGATGCTATCTGGCTCGTCTAATGATCATGGCACTGGTTGTCCGCAACGGTCAACCAGTGCCACAGCACATCGACTTTTCC
>CBIHQO010000506.1:0-5454 GCA_966211735.1 uncultured Schlesneria sp. | reverse complement strand
CCCGCGTGGCTGTGGAGCGTGCGCACGGACTGCAAAACTTGGAACTGCCGATGTCGCGCGTTTGCTCGACGCGACCCTTTGGCGTGTTTGCGGCATTTGTACTCAGGCATCTGCCGCGATTTCACGCGATCTACAATGAAGCTGTTCGCGACTATCGGCAACTTCACCATCTTCGCAGCACAACGCATCCGGTCCCGGAATTGATCGCAGACAGCGGCTGGTTGGAAGCGCCGTTTTGGGTCTGGCGGGCAGGGGGTAAGCGGCGTGAACGTCCGGTCGCTCGACAAGTCGGATCCGAAATCCACCTGCGGGATAGCACTGGCATCTTTGCGCGACTTCCACTGACGGGAAACTCAGCCGCCGACATCATCTCCGGGCTCGGTTCACAGGGGATCCGGTTCCGAACGCGAGCTCTCACGACAACAATGTTCGCGCGGTTGTTCCTTGCAGACCTGTTCATCCACGGAATCGGCGGAGCCAAATACGATGCGATGACCGACCAGATCTGTCAGCGCTTTTTCGGAATCGAGGCTCCCCCATTCGCGACAGTCACAGCAACGGCGTTCTTGCCTCTCGGAACAGAGTTCCCGCACGCCGACGACGATCTCCGCGGCATTCAGCAACGCCTGCGGGATACGCGCTATAATCCGGATCGACTTTTGGACGCCGCCGAAGGAAGTCGTGTTGGCCGCTTGATCGCCGATAAAAATCGGGTCATCGACGAGTTGAGATCACGCCGGCCGACAAAGGCTGAACATCGGCAGTTGACCGAATTGAATGGATTGATGAGTGCTGAGCTGGCAAGCGCGATCACTGAATTGCAGTCCGAACGAGATCAGATCCGCTACCAGCTGAAGGCGAATGCGGTCCTGCGAGACCGCGAGTTTTCGTGGGGACTCTACCCGGAAGAAACCCTGATCCGCTTTTTCAACCGCGAGTTTCTGCCCGACGCCGCTCATTAGTTCGCCAGCGTCATTCCACAGAGTCAGCCTTCAGTTTGCCCCGCCCTTGCAGGCTCGACTTGAATCCCGCTCTCAATGGTCTTGCGGACCGCAGGTCGTCACGAATAGCTGGGGTCCGCAACGTCGCCCGCGAATTGATGAAACCCCGCCAACGGTCCCAGGCAGCCATTCTCTCGTGAAGGGATGTGAGGCGAGCGGCGTTCTGAGGATGCTCGAACGCATGCAATCCCTGGGCGAGTCCGATCCCTCGACCAATTGGCGACGGCACAACTGCCGCGTGTGCCGAGCCCGGCAAGGATTCGCGTCTGCTCTTAAGTCGCCTTCTCGCTCCCGCGAGAAGCAAGCCAACTGCAAATCCGCGCGCCCTCAGGAATCGGCCCGGTATGGCGATCGCAGCCACCTTGCCGCGAATCCCACCGATTCCCGCCTGGGCTGGAATGACGGAAGCAGCGGGAAAAAACAGAGCCGCGATTGTTCATCGCGGCTCTGTGAGTGTCACTTGCATTTAAGGTCCGGCATTCACCGGTGCCTTTTGTTCGGGGGCACCAGCGTCGTCCTTGTGAATCACGAACCCGCGCAAGTCGTCGCTTTTCTCCAGATCAACTGTATCCACAAATTCAGGGAATAGCGGAGGTTTTGGCGAATCGTCGTTCGTGGCGACCACGGCCGAGGTCAATCCCACGATCCGAATCTTCATCGGACCACCGACATGCCCTTTTCCGGCCTTTTCCGTATCAAACTTGCCGTCAACGATACTCGCGTAACCCTGCGGCCCCTTGTTCCCCTTCGCCGAATCGGGATCGAAATAAACCGTCCCGGCAGGAACCGGCTTCCCGTCAAATTCGACGGTCCCCTGCAGCCGGTATCGCTTCGGACCGCTGTCACTGCATCCGACAAGCAGCACCGAACTGACGACAACCAGCATGATCCCCAATGCGGCGGACCTACGTGAAGACCAACGGTACATATCTCTCCCCAATCAGATTCGAGCGAAATGGTCAGATCGGTTCGCCACCAGCCATGCTGGCCATTGACATTGAAGCTCCAAATTCGGCAAGTTTGTCATTGATTGGCAGGGTCACCGCCATCAATGCTGGCGAGCGACCGATAGACGCCCATATCAATATTCTGGCTGAGGAAGATCACGCTCCCATCGGCATTCAGGAAGTGCGCGCCACCGGTATGCTGACTACCAAAGCTGACATCGTTGAAGTTGTTGCCGTTAACGTAGGGCGTGATGTTGATCCCATTGAGCACGTTTTTCGTGGAGCCGCATGCAGCACTGTCGCATCCTCTGATCCACGCGCGAAAGACGGCCGAATTGATCCACGAGAGTTCGCCAATTGCCAATGTGTTCGATGTTCCGTCGGTCACGTCAGCCATTCGACGACATGCATTCCGAGGCATCATGCCTTGTAGAGCGAATCCGCCATGCCCAGCCAAAGTTGTGTTATCCCAGCCATATTGAGCAGGTGCCGTTTTTGGGTTTGTTCCCTTGGGGCCCATGATCCCGTAGTAGTGCGTTGAATTTGGCGATTGAGTACCGACGTTTTCGCCCGCATTTTGCGTTTTGTCCAGTTTTCCAGATGGACAGTAGAAGCCGGGTGGCGACTTCAAAGCCATCGTCAGATTATTTGTGTCCGTATAGGCAGTGGCGTTGAAGTTGAATTGGTTGTACATCGGGGCCTGGTCGATGTAGGGCAGGATCCCCACATGCCATCCCATGCCCGTGCCGACTTTCGCTCCTTGGTAAAAGCCACCCACAGGAAATACGAGAGACGTATCGTGGTAGTTGTGCAGCGCCAGGCCGAGCTGCTTCATATTGTTCTTGCATTGCGTTCGTCTGGCCGCTTCGCGCGCCTGCTGCACTGCGGGCAATAAGAGGGCAATCAAAACGGCGATGATCGCGATCACCACCAGCAATTCAATCAACGTAAAACCACGGACGCGCGGATGACGAATCATGTTGGCCCTTTGAGAAATGAACGACGAGAGAAAAGAACTCGACATCACGAGTGTGACATCAATTTTGTAGCATGCACCAAAATTGATTTCAACAAGCAATTTCTAGCGAACTAGAAGCTGAATTTAGTCTGAAACGCTGCGACGAGAGTTTGTCGATTCATTGTAGAGGCTAGTATCTCTGGCGAGGGCGCTGGCCTCCCTGCTGAAAACAAGCCGGTTCTGCCCTTTTCGGTGCTTAAAGATCGTCCAACGACTCGCTCCCTGGGGGCGGCAGATTAAAAGGGGCAGGTAAGACAGGGACATTAAGTCCATTCGCGCCTCATTGCTGGCGACCGGTGGCCGCGGGTTGGAGCGCTTCGCGAAACCTCGGTCTGCTCACGCGGCGTTTGCTATCAAAGTTGATCGACCCTCAAGCCCAGCTACGGACTTGGCGGAGCAGACTTCTTGCGAATGAACACTCGATAGATGACTAACCCCATCCCAAGGACGACCCCGACGGCACCGACTTGTCCTGCGAGCTTGTAGATGTCGGCACCTCCACCAGGATTGCTTGTGGCTGGATCCGCCTCACCCGGGGGTGGCGTGATGGTCAGCGAATCCAGGAAGCGATTGATAGTCCCGAAATCGGGACTGTCAGGCTGAGTGACCACCATCAGCTTATAGACCACCGCGTCATGCCGCACGATCGATTGAGTGACATTGCCAATCGGTGCATTCGCGGCCATCGTCCACACTTCGTGTCCTGACAATTGCTTTGAGGGCAATCGACGAACCGGCGCGCCGACCTCCTTGGAATATCCCTCTTCCATCGCGTCCTGAATCAGACTCATCCCGCCAGGAAGATCCGCCTGCGCGATCCCCAGCATTGTTTCTTCATCATCAGACTCCCAGATGATCAGAAACGGAGCGGGCGGCGTCGCCAGGACGTGAAACCGAGCCGCGTCCGGCGACTCCACCGACAGAACCCCATCCGCAGAAGTCCAGGTCTCAGCCCACACATCGGAGGGGCCCATCAGGATCAAGGCCGTCAGCACAAGATGACAAGATCGCATCGATCCCTCGCTCATGAACAGTACCCGGAAGTCATCGCCTGACGCTTCAACACCTGAGATTCACGATACCAAGTTTCTCCGCACAGGACCCATCGCAGACTTCAGGCGTGCCGCGTTGCAGTTCGCTGCCGCACGAAATGCACCGCGGGCGCTCGTCGCTCGATAAGTTTCTCTCGTCCTTCGTCGATAATATATGTGCAATTAAAGGGCTGCGGAGCAACGATATGGCGAAGCATCATCCGAACAAAGAAGTCAGCGACGTGATCGAATATGCGATTGGTCGGGGCTGGCGGTTCGTAAAAGGTTCGGGACACGTTTACGGAACACGGCGCTGCCCCGAGGCGAGTCGGTCGGGATGTCAAACGCGGATTTTTTCGACGCCGAAGAATGCGGGCAATCACGCGCGCGATATTCGTCGCGATATCGACGGTTGTCCGCATCGAAATGGCTGACGGTTCGAACGGGATCTCGAAGCCCCGTTGAAAAGGGAGAAACATCATGTCGTGGCGGTTTGTCGCTCATATCAAAGACTTGGAAGAATTCACGGACGATCAGGCGAATGCGCTGTACGAAGCTGGTTGTTCGGATGCAACCTTGAGCAGTTCTTGCGGCCGCGCCAAGATCGCCTTCGATCGACAATCGCCGACCCTGCAGTCGGCGATCCGCTCGGCCGTCTCCGAGATTGCACAAACAGGCTTGGTCGTCTCATCGATCGAAATCGTCGCCGAAGATCTGGCGGAGTTGCCGCAATGAAGTCTGATACCAAATTGGTCTCGATCACCGTTCCGGCCGATTGGTGGGCCGCCGCCACGCGGCTGGCCGGCAAACGCGGCCAGACACGATCGGAACTAATACGATCCCTCTTGTGGGAAGCCCTGCCCGAAGCCGAACGCAAACATCTCAGTGAGCCGCAGACACGCGGTCGACCGGCCAAGATCTGATCGATGAAAAAGAGGATAATCGATGAAAAAGGGGAGAAGTCCAATATCCATCCCTATTCACTCTCTCTCGGTCGGCCCCGCGGGGCACGGCAGTCACCCACGCTGCCTGCCACGCTGAACTTTGGCGGCCCGCGCTGAAATGCGATCTGTCACAAAACACGCACTTTTTTGAGGAAATCCGCCAAAAACAGGCCATTTTTGTCCCCCAATGTCAAAAAGTGTCCTGAGGTGTCAAAAACTGTCAGTGACAGTCGGCTTCATTGGCGAGCATCCACCCACGAGTGGCGAGACATTTCGCGGAAAATGGCAAAATATCCGAAACACCGTCTAGCTCGACTCACGCGAGATATGGCATAACGAACATCGACTACGTACTGAAAATCAGTGGACCGTAACCAACGGCCACACGTGTCGACCGCCCAAATCGGGGTCAACAGGTGTGGCCGTTTTTCGTAGGAGGCAGATCGATGTGTCAGTGCCACACTGTCAATTCTCAAAATCTCGCTAGACATCTCGCTGACAAAATCGGTACCC
>CBIHQO010000505.1:0-5457 GCA_966211735.1 uncultured Schlesneria sp. | reverse complement strand
GCTCACATCGGCCGATGTCGTCAAACTCTTGATGCGACAAGAACGCGACTTGCCGGAACTGACCGGGTTGCTGATCGGCAATCTGCTCTCCGCCGACGAGGTCATGGAAGTCTGGCGAGAACACGACAGTTCGAAGAAGCAGCAGTATCTCGGCATTCATTTGGTGGATGGCATCCTGCATGACGTCTTGCCCTACTGGACCGAAACTGAACGCAAAAGTGTCGCCGCGAACATCCGCAAGGATTGGGACCCCAATCTTTCGCCGTCCGACTTCTACTCAGCTCTACCAATGAACTACTACCTCGCGGCAGCAATGGGCCTGCCGGAAGTTGCCGCGGTGGTCTCCAGTTGGGACGACAATCGCTATACGAAAGACGGGTGGTCCGATCATTACCAACGCCCACAAGAACTGGTGTTTGGCTTGGGATCCGCCTCGCAGATCGCCAGCGAATGGCGCCGCCTGCGGTTGAAGATGCACGGCGAACAGCACGTCCGCACCTTCTTGGCTTGCACCGAGTATTCCGCTCTGGACTGCATCCGTGATTCGATCCTGGCGGAAACCAACAAGGAACGCTGCGAGGAGCTTCTGAAGGGGTTCACACTGGTGATCGCCCCGGAAGCGGCTCCCTACATGCTCGAATGCAAGCTGTCCGCGAAGTCGCCGAGCCTCGCGCGACAATGGCTCGACGAAAACGTTGGTTGTGCGATCGCGGGCCTGATCGAAACAGCGGGTGGGCGCGGCAAGCTGGCAGATGCCGCTATCGACTATCTCCGTCAGGCAAAGCGATCGGGCCATCAGGCCTTGATCGAACAAAGCCTGAAGCACGTCAAGCCGGAAATCGCGGATCGTGTGCGTCAAGAAGTGATCGACCACAAAGAACGGATCTATACCCCATTCGATGACAAGTCGACGCCGTCGTGGCTGAAAACGGCGATCACCGCCGCCGAGAAGTTGAAGCGAGCGAAGTTGCCGTCGTGGGGTACGCCCAGCGCTCTGCCTGCCATTGTGGTGGACGATCATCGTCTGAACGACCAACAGGTCGCGACGCTATTGAATACACTCGCTGCGACGATCGTTGCCGGAAAGCACGAGCTCTTTGATGTTCTGCATGAACATGCCGATGCAAAGTCGCTCGACGACTTCGCGTGGAAGCTGTTCCAACTGTGGTCGGAAGACGGGTCGCCCTCCAAGGAAAAGTGGGCGATGGGGGCCGTTGGGTTGCTGGGCGGAGACAACTGTGCCCTCAAGCTCACGCCGCTCGTCCGCAACTGGCCGGGCGAAAGCCAGCACCAGCGAGCGGTCTTCGGGCTGGAATGCCTGCGAGCCATCGGCAGCAACGTCGCCCTCATGCAGTTGTCAGGAATTGCTCAGAAGCTGAAGTTCAAGGGACTGAAGACCAAGGCAGAGGAGTTCGTCGAAGCGATTGCGAAGGCGAAGGGGCTGACTCGCGCTGAACTGGAGGACCGTGTTGTTCCTGACTGTGGCTTGGATGAGAACGGCAAACGTGAGTTCTCATTCGGCCCGCGCGCATTCTCATTCCTATTAGGCGCCGAACTGAAGCCGATGGTTCGTGACGGTGACGGCAAGATCCGCGACGACCTTCCCAAGCCAAGCGCCAAGGATGATGCGGAAGTCTCGAAGGCATCCGTCGACGAGTGGAAACTGCTCAAAAAGCAGATCAAAGAAGTCGCCAAGATTCAGGCAGGCCGATTGGAACAGGCGATGGTGACAGGGCGTCGCTGGAAGCCTGAAGACTTCGAGTTGTTGCTGGTCAAACATCCGCTGATGACCCACCTCGTGCGAAAAGTCCTGTGGGGCAGCTACGACTCCAAGGGGAAACTGGTTTCGACGTTCCGGGTCACCGACGAACGCGACTATGCGGACTCGGCGGAAAACTCCGTTTCACTGAAAGGTGCAGCCCAGATCGGTGTCATCCACCCCCTGCATCTCACTGATGACGAACGATCGGCGTGGGGCGAAGTGCTAAGTGACTACGAGATTGTTCCACCGTTCCCGCAACTCGGCCGATCCATCCACGCCTTGGAGGCCGCAGAGGCGAAGACGGACAACCTGACTCGGTTCAAAGGGATGAAACTGGTCGCACCAACGCTGGTGTTCGGACTCGAAAAACTCGGCTGGACTCGTGGGGTCGGGATGGACGGCGGCGGTTTCGACGAGCATTCCAAGCAATTCCCTTCCGCCAATGTCACTGCCGTTGTGCGATACGATGGAAGCGTCGGGATGGGGTGGATCAGCCCGGACGAAATCCTGGAGGTCACTGACTGTCAATTCGTCCGTGGGATGCGGGCTCCTTCGGGATATGGTTTTGACACGAAAGACAGCCTCCTGAAACTCGGTGATGTGGATCCGATCGTGGTCAGTGAAGTGATTGCGGATATGAATGAGTTGAAATCGAAAGAGAAATGAGATTAGGCACGGATTGAACATGCATCCATGGCCAACGCACTCTTCCACTGAATTGAAATGAGCTCATGGCGAAGAAAAAAACGGCTGCTGAGACTAGTGACGAAGACAATTCGGTGGCCGCACCTGTCGCCAAAGTCGCGACGGAGTTGCAGCGTCCTTCCGCGGAGGTGCTGTATGCGGAGGAACTCACTCGGTTAATCGAGGCGGATGCGGATCAACCCAAGCCGCTGGGATGGCAGATGTCGCCTCGATCGGTGCTCACGTTCGTGCTGGGTGATCCCGGCAAACAGATCGCTCCCAAGTTTGTCGGGCGGCGCGGACTTCTGGAGCGATGTATCGTCTCCCTCGCAACCAATCGTGGTTTAATGCTGATTGGGGAACCGGGGACCGCGAAAAGTTACCTCAGTGAACTGCTGGCAGCAGCGATCAGCGGCGATTCGACGCTGACAATCCAAGGATCTGCAGGGACTACCGAAGACAATATTAAGTACTCGTGGAACTATGCTCTGCTGGTTTCCGAAGGCCCCAGCGAACGATCACTGGTGCCCGCACCTCTTCATCACGGAATGAAAAACGGTCGCCTGGTTCGATTTGAAGAGATCACCCGTTGCCCGCTGGAAGTGCAAGACACCTTGCTATCTGTCTTAAGTGATCGAGTCATGTCGATTCCGGAAATGGAAGGGGGCGCGAGATCGCTCTTCGCCCGCAGTGGCTTCAATGTCATCGCCACGGCAAACACGCGCGATCGCGGCGTCAACGAAATGAGCGCGGCACTGAAGCGCCGCTTCAATTTCGAGACAGTTCCCGTTATCGCAGCGATCAATGACGAGATGGCTCTGGTCGGCCGCGAATCATCGCGCATGCTGGCTCGAGCAGGCGTTCCCGTGACGGTATCGCCAGCAATTCACGAATTGCTAGTGACGACGTTTCGCGAGCTGCGCGCCGGCAAGACGGAAGACGGCAAGGGGATGGAACCGCTCTCGACGGTGCTCAGCACGGCCGAAGCGGTCAGTACCGCGTGTGCAGCCGGGATTCACGCCTATTTCTACGGAGATGGCATCGTGAAGCCTGAGCATGTCGTCCATCATATGGTCGGGACAGTGCTGAAAGACAATCCCGACGATCTGAAGAAGGTACGGCATTACTTCGATCACGTCGTTCATAAACGAACCGGGCTGTGGCAGCAGTTTTACGACGCCAGACATGAGTTGGGCTAGCGGCGAAATAGCATTGAAAACAGGATGAATGCCCGTTTATGGCTGTCGAAGAACACGAATCGCTGTTGTCTCGATTGTGCGACACGGACGCGCGTGTTGTTTTCTTTCCCGTACGGCATCACAGCCCGATGTGTGCGGCGATGGTATCGAAACTCATCCTCGAACTTAAACCGGCCGCGGTCCTGATCGAGGGCCCCAGCGACTACAATCCGCACCTGGATGAGTTCCGACTGACTCATCGCCTCCCCATTGCGATCTATAGCTACTTCGGCGATGACACGGGGCGGCGTCGTGGTGCGTTCTACCCGTTCTGCGAATACTCGCCCGAATGGCAGGCCATGCGGACTGCCGAGACGATTAGAGCCGAAGTCCGTTTTATCGACCTCCCCTGGGTGGATGTCGCGGACATCGACGACATGACTCACCGGTATGCCGACGCAGAACTGCGGCGCGGCCGTTATGTCAATCTGCTATGTGAGCGTCTCGAAGTCGAATCGTTCGACGATCTCTGGGATAAGCTGATTGAGGCCGAACCAATCCTGAGTCCGTACGAGTTCCTTCGCCGCGTTCATGCGTTCTGCACCAATGTTCGCGTGTGGGAGGATGCACCACGACAGTCTGACTTGCGACGCGAAGCCTATATGGCCGACGAAATTCGTCGAGCGATGGCGGAGTTCAACGGGCAGATTCTGGTTGTGACGGGAGGATTTCACAGTTCCGCACTTGTCCGGCGGTTAGAGTCAGCAGTAGCTCCCCATCCACCGGAATCTGAACTCCATGCGTCAGCGCCGGACGAGGCATCAACGATCACTCGGCCGAAGGTTACTGATCAAGGGATCGCGTTAACAGCCTACACCTACGAGCGTCTCGACAGTCTCACCGGCTACAATGCGGGAATGCCGAATCCGGGATTCTACGACCACGTCTGGCAGGCTCAATCGCAAGGCAAGCCATTCGAGCATCGGCCTTTACTGGCCGAGTTGGCACTGTCACTGCGAGAGCGTAGGCAGGTCGTCAGCACGGCCGACCTGATCGCGGTAGAAACATCCGCCTGCACGCTGGCGGCATTGCGGGGCCGACAGCATGTCTGGCGAAGTGATCTCGTGGATGCGGTCACCAGTGCATTAATTAAGGACGAACTGGAGTTCGGTTGTGTCTCGCCATTTCTCGATGCGGTCCATCGTGTGTTGCGAGGAGACAAGCGTGGGCAACTGGCGAAAGGGACGCGGCGACCTCCCTTGGTTCTCGATATTCAAAATCAATTGGTAGCGGCTGGATTGGAGCCCACAAACTCGCGCAACACCGTCGAGCTGAATCTGCTCGATTCGAATGATTTGGCGAAGAGCAGGCTTTTGCATCGTATTTCCGTTCTTGAGCTGGCGGGATTCAACCTGAAAGGGGGAACGGATTTTCTGTCGCGCAAAGATCTGACCCGCCTGTGGGAAACCTGGGAAATCCAGTGGCGATACGAATACGACGCGACCTGCGTCGAGGCGGCCCGGTATGGTGCCACACTGGCCGAAGCTGCCGCCACCAGGTTGCTCGAATTGGCCGAGCAGCACCAACACGAAGCCAAGCTCGCGGCGGAATTGCTCGTCACGGCAGCTCGCGCAGATGTTCACGGCTTATCAGATCGCCTGCTCGGCCAACTTGAAACGCTGATCCGCCGCGAGCCGAATTTTCTGGACTTGGCGGCGGCACTCGGACATCTTCTGTACCTGTTCTGTCACGACGAAGTTTTCGGGACGGCTCGGAATCTACGGATTGGTGCCGTCGCAGTCGAAGCATTTCAGCGAGCCTTGTGGCTGCTGG
>CBIHQO010000504.1:0-5464 GCA_966211735.1 uncultured Schlesneria sp. | reverse complement strand
ATGACTACACTGATATCCGTACCGCGTGAATCGCTCTCTGGGGGCGATCACTTCACGCGGCTCTCGGATCCCGCCAGGAGTCTCTGCCGATGAGAATGCTTGCCACCTGCCTGTTCACCGGAGTCGCGATCGCCCTGACCGCTGGTTCCCTTCCTGCCGCTGAAAAGGCCTCTCCAGTGCTCGATCACAAAGTCAAAACAATCAAGGGCGAAGAAGTTGACCTGACCAAGTACCAGGGAAAGGTACTGCTAGTCGTTAACGTGGCCAGCAAATGCGGAGCGACTCCCCAGTATGAGCAACTTGAATCACTCAGCGATAAGTACAAAGACAAAGGCTTGGCAGTCCTCGGCTTTCCTTGCAATCAATTCGGCGGCCAGGAACCTGGCACCGAAGAAGACATCGTGAAGTTCTGCAAAGCGAAGTACAACGTCTCGTTTGATATGTTCGCCAAGATCGACGTGAACGGTCCAGATGCGTCGCCCGTTTACAAGACGCTCACTTCGAAGGAAACGGACCCCAAATTTGCGGGAGATATCAAGTGGAACTTCGAAAAGTTCCTGATCGGCCGCAATGGTGAGATTGTTGCTCGATTTCCAACAGGGACCAAGCCCGACGCTCCTGAAGTGGTTAAGGCGATCGAAACGGAACTTGCCAAGACCGCGAAATAGCCTGCTTTGCAAATATTTGGCACTTCATGAAAGCCCGGCTCCCTCAAGGCCGGGCTTTCGTTCTGTCAGGAGTTAAGCGCTACGTGGCATTTCTTTTTTTGTGCATTGTCTTCGTGCTGGCGGCAGGGTTCGCCAAATTCATGGCGATCTGGATCAACTGGGTCTGCTCGCTGCGAATCGCCAGGAAACTCGTGATCGCCGACAAAGGGCTGAACTTGCTCCTGATCGGCGCCTATCCGCTTGCCCTGCTGTATGGACTCGGTTGGCACGGGCCTCAATACCTGCGTCGTGGTGGCACGACATCAATCGAGCCACTGTGGTGGTTGCCGATTGGCTTGGGAATCTTCGGCTTCGTGGCGCTCGTGCACGCCGCGATTCGATTTCGAATCTATCGACCGCCAGCCTGCGAAGTTGAAGCGACGAGTGACCTGCTGGATCTCCGTTCGCTTGAATCGTGGCGGGAGCGATTTGTCGGCTCAGGCGGCACGATGCGTCGACTTGCGTTGCTGCCCGGCAACGAGCAATTCACGATCGAAGTCAGTACGAAGTCTTATCGCTTGCCGCGACTGCCCGTCGCATGGGACGGCCTGTCGATCGTGCATCTCAGCGATCTGCACTTTTACCATAGCGTGGCCAAAGACTACTTCAAGCAAGTGTGCGAACAGGCGGCGATGTTGCGGCCGGACATCTACATCTTTCGCGGCGATCTGCGGGACGCGGTGGGACGGCTGGACTGGCTACCCGAAACACTAGGCCAACTGCGGGCCCCGCTCGGCCAATACTTTGTCCTTGGAAACCACGACTGGTACTTGGATCCAATGGCGACGCGAAGTGAACTGGCCCGCTTAGGGTGGACCGACCTGGCACCGCACTTCACCTTAATCGGTTCGCCGACGGACTCATCAGCCGCCCCGCTGATCCTTTGCGGCGATGAAACGCCTTGGATGGGGGCGCATCCCGAATTGACAAGAGCACCGCCGAATGCGTTTCGTATCCTGGTCAGCCATACGCCGGACAATATCGAGTGGGCAAGGCGACATCAGATCGACTTGATGCTTTCCGGGCATACTCACGGCGGACAGGTGCGTTTACCGCTGCTGGGGCCGATCTATTCACCCAGCCGCTACGGGTGTCGGTACGCATCCGGAGTTTTCTGGCGCGATCCGACGCTGTTGTATGTGTCGCGCGGTATCAGCGGCAAAGAGCCTCTTCGTTACAACTGTCCACCAGAGGTGACAAAGCTCGTGCTGAGGTCCACGCCATCGTCCGGCAGGTGACCCGAATTCAATCGGGCCACCTGGTCGTCGAGAGTGCGTACTACGCAGCATTGGCTTCGGGAAGATCCTCGGTCGAACCAAAGTCTTTCAGCAGAGTTTCGCTGAACGTCAACGAAGGAACCAGACAAGGATGCTTGTACTGTTCCAAGCTCGCACCGAAGCGCGACTGACGTTGGCGAATGAATCGGTCCCAGGTCCCGTTGGGCAGGGCCACACACTCAATCGGCCCCAGGCGACCCGATTGTCGTTTTTCCCGATACTCGACATTTAATTCCTGAAGTTCCGTATCGACATTGGAGGCCAATCGCTGACGCAGTTCGGGAATCGCCACGTCGCTGCGTTCCACATGCAGCCGATACTTCGGAGGATCTTCCCAGATGGGCGACAGCGTGAAGTGCTGCAGATCCAGCTTCAGACGATCCAATCCACCGCGAACGGCCGAAACGACTTGCGATTCAGCCAGCTTTTCACCAGTGACGCTGGCAATGTGAGCCCCCTTGTGGAGGAATTCGAGCAACGGGGTCGTTCCGCGGAATCCCGTACAACGCACGACATCGCGGATGTCATAGCGATAGAGCCCAGACACCGTGGTCAACAGGATGAAATAGTTGCGTCCCACTTCCAACTCGTGCGCTTCCAGCACGGTTGGGTTCGTCGATTCGTGTTCATCTTCCGGGATGAACTCGAAGAAATGTGAGCCCACGTCCAGGACACCCGCCGCAGTTCCATCGGCGAGCGGAATCGTCATGCGGCCTTCACTTGCCGAGAGACCATGATCTCGAATCGTCACGTCTCCGAAATATTTCCTCATCGGCTGCAGATATCCGCCCACACTTCCCCCGGTCCAGACAGCAACGAGCGCCAGCTTTGGCCAAACATCGCGAGGCATGATCGTTCCGGTCCGCGCCGCGATCAGTTCCAGTTCGCGTGCTCGTTGACGATCTGGATGTTTGATGCGGCCGCGAAGCTGTGCGCGAATCGTGTCGTCCACATTGAACTTCGCTGACAAAGTTCCGTCGGCGATGTCGCGAATGAGTTCTTCTTGATGCTGATGCGCTGCCTTCGAAAGTTGAATCAGCGTGCTCGGATTGGCCGTCATGATCAGACCAACATGAGCGTTGGCATAAGCACATCGCAGGGCGGTGTAAGCTTTGGCAGAAGAATCAGAGATCATTCCGACGGGGTTGGGAACCGCGTACATCGTCTGGACGACGCGGCTCTGCATCGCACCGACCAGGCCGCTGATGTTGCCGCAAGGGGTTCCCGCGGGGGTGCGGTACTGATCGTGATTGCTTCCCAACTGCACGATGTCAGACATGTGCAGCGAGCGATGATAGTCCATCGCATTGATGCCCCAGACCTGCCATCCTCGACGGTAGTCGCTCAAGAATTGCGATGTGATCGGGATGTATTTGGCTTGAGACGTTGTGCCACTGCTGAGAGCGAACATCAGGAGTTTGTTCTTCGGGCCGAGAAGGCTTTGGAAGTTCCCCTGCTTCATCTGCTCGATTTCTTCGCGAACCGTTTCAAAGTCAGAAATCGGCAGGGCGCGGCGAAATTGTTCGACAGTTAGCGACCCCGTCAGGCCACGACGACGGGAATAAAAACTCTCGGCATTCAGGCCCATGATTCGGGCGAGGGTCTGTCGTTGAGTGGCTCGACAGTCTTCGATTAACCCGATGAACCGTTTCGCATCGCGACGAATTCGTGCACGGACGAGAATACCGCCGGCATAGCGCAAATGACGGATCATGCTACCCTTCCCTGGGATGTGCGATCACACTGCCCCTGGGATTGGAGGTAGATTCCGATCAACCGCTCGACATCGAACGACAAGCCGTTTGATGTGAACGTCAACAAGCCCGATTGATTTGCAGGCTCCGGAAAAGAACAACGGGCAGCAAGTCGATCGCCTAATGGCAAGCTCTTACTACCCGCGTGTAATCCCCCGCAGATTCGACACGCCCCCCCAGGGAATCAGACCGCCGACCAAGTCGACAGCCTCCGATAATTCCCTGCGGCCAAGGCGAGTCGCCACCGTTGGTAGACTATTTCTTCTTAGCCGCCTTCTTCTTATCGGCCGCAGCATCACCGCCTTCAGCAGCCTTTTTCTTTTTCTTCTTGCCCAGAACGAGGCGAATGACTCGTGTCTTGGGAATTCCAAACGGGCTGGTGCCATCGGCCCACTTTTCGTTGGCCTTCATTTGATCAATACGCTCGGCTCGCGTCAAAACGCTGCGAACGCGGGCCAAACGGCTCTTTCGCTTCAAACTCTTGTCAATGGACACGTTAAACGACTCCAATCTCACAATTTCGTCAGCTAACTAATCGCTTCACGCAATCCCGTTCGTCGAATCAAGCCAGCCCGCTGACGCGAGCGGCGAATTCTGCGGGAATCTGCGGCTATTTCCCAAAAGTGGAGGGGAAGATGTTAGTCCACCGCTCAAGATGTTGCAAGCAACAGAACACAACAGGAATCTGACGGCGGCGCGACCCTAGCAGGAGTTACGCGTCGTCGCTCCTTAGATGGCCCCGCCAATATCGCGGTGAAATTGGGCCCTGCAGGCGAAAAGATCGAAAGATGCCCAGCATGCCTTCGCCAAGTCGGCACCCTTTGGTGGGAATCCGGCCTGAATAATCTTGAACCCACGCAAGTCTAAAAACTCAACCGCTGGAATCATATCGGCGTCAGAACTGACAACGACGGCGACATCATAAGATTTCTCCCATGCGAGGCGGATCATGTCGGTAACAATGGCCGTATCGACCCCCTTTTCCACCGTTCCAGCAACCAACTCATTGCATTTAGGGCAGTTCTTGATTGGCTCAAAGCAATGATTGCATTTCGGTGGATGCTTTCGTTTTCGCTCACAGCAGGTCACTTGCACGCCAGGCAGACGATCCAGAAATGTGTTCGCCCAATTTCTATGTTTTCGACCAGATTCAGTATTGGGGTCAAATGAGGTGTAAACATGGGAGCCCTCATAGGTGCAAGGCATTCCAATTTTCGAACTAGCTTCTGTCACCAACACGCTGGGCAATTTCTTCCAATCAAAGGAAAACTGGCCACCACTACCATGATTCAGATTGAACTCGTTCATGGTCAATTGGAGGTTCCAGAAATCGACAAAAACCCTGACACGAGCCGCCGAAGGCATTCCGGGAGTCGAATCGGTAGCCATCATCGCTTTCTCTAAGAATGAAGATTTCGTACGACCACAAAAAATGCAGGGGACCGAATCTTTCGACTGGTCCCCTGGGGCTTTTACTATCGGCAGTTACCGCGGGCATTTAAGCCGTTGGATCCACCGATGGGCTTTAATGAACACATTTTGTGATTATTTCAGGATATTTTCAAGGGGAATTTCGGGCACCCTCGATTCTTATCGATGATCATCGCAGGGGGGAAAAAACCGAAACACCGCAATCCAAGCCACTTACGTGTTCGAAAATCTTGATCTCACCTCATCTTGGCGCGGACCCCAAATTGCAGACTCTGCCGGTTGTCATCCACCGCCG
>CBIHQO010000503.1:0-5478 GCA_966211735.1 uncultured Schlesneria sp. | reverse complement strand
AAAGACGTGGTCAAGGTGTCGACTCTCAAACGTGCCGATCACGCGTGGCAACAGGCACTCGCCACGGCGACTCAGTTACAAAAGAACGAGATTGAGCAAAAAGTCGACCAGCGGTTGGTCAAGCTGTTTGGCACTTCTTACGCAGTCAGCAAGGGTGACGCTGTCGGGGTTGCCATTCCCGGCAGTGATCGCTTGTCGCCAACTGATAATTTCACGATCGAGTTCTGGGTGTCGACGACCTCACTGAAAGGAACGCTCCTTTCGAAGAAGCAGGCGAGTGAAGAGTCGAGCTTTATCGTGCATCTCGATAATACCGAACCAAACCTGAGCATTGCCGTGGGAGGAGGCGAAGGAGGCGGCGGGGGCGGTGGATCGATCAACGACGGCAAGTGGCATCATCTGGCCGTCGTCAAGCAGATGGACGAACTGACCCTTTACGTCGATGGCAGTAAGGTGAGGAGTTCCACACTGAAGGCGCCGCTGCAATCGCGTTCGCCGTGGAAATTTGGTGCCTCGTACAACCGAGTTTCATGTGCCGCTCGTTTTGGAGGCGTTCGCATTTCAAAGTCGGCGCGCTATCTGGACGATTTCCTGCCCGAACGGGTCCATGCCAGGGATAAGGACACACTGTTGCCCCAATAGGTCGCTGCGACCAGGCTGGCGCGAACATCATCCACGGATAATCTGACCCATGCATTCCGCCAGCTTTTCAGGGGTGCAGGAAAGAATATCCATGCCCGCTTTGCGGCATTTGCCAGCAGTCGTCTTGTTGAACGCAGGACGCGCGTCGTAGCCGAGAGCGCCCAGGCCGATCATGCGGACGCCGGAATCGGCCATGATGCGCACCTGCTGGATCAGATCCTTTTCGTCGCGGCCTTCGAAAAAATCGGTGATGAGGACGACGATCGTTCGCACCGGTTCACGAACCAGTTGTGCTCCATATTGCAAAGCCTTCGTGATATCGGTGCCGCCACCCAACTGGATCGACAGCAAGACATCCACCGGTTGACCGACTTGGTCAGTCAAATCGGCGATCTCGGTGTCGAACAGGAAGAGCGATGTCTTGACCGCGGGGAGTTCAGCGAAGATCGAGGCCATGACCGCAGAGAAGATGGCGGAATCGAGCATCGAGCCGGATTGGTCGACCGCGATGATGACATGCCACGGCCGCTTGTTGCGTTCGGCCGCGTAGAAGAACATGCGATCGACCAGTAGCTTTCCCGAGTCGCTGTCGTAATGCTGCAGGTTGCGCCGCAGCGTGGTCTTGAGATCCAGATTGCGGAAGACTCGACGCGGCGAATGCTTGTCACGACGGATAGCCCCGGTGATGGCCTGTTCAACCTGAACCTGCATCTTCTTCTTAAGTTCTTCAACGACTTGTTGAATGATCTTGCGAGCTAAGATGCGTGTCTTTTCGTTCAGTAAGTCCTTGTGCGTTAACAATGTCTTGACGAGTTCGACATTCGGCTCAATCCGCTCCAGCAGCTTTGGTTCGTCAAGCAACTCGGCGATGCCGCGTCGCTGAACGAGTTCTCGTTCCATGACTTCGCGAGCTTGCCGAGGAAACAACTCAGAGACGGCGTCGACCCATTCAGGCACATTCATGGCGTGACCCGGCCCGATACCGCCTGTCCGATCCTTACTCTGGCCGCGACTGGATCCGCTGCCACCGCCGCCGCTTTCTCCGGTACCTCCCTCTTCAAACAAAAAGCCGACGAGTTCTTCGACCCGAGCACACTCCGCATCGCGGCCACAGGTGATCTGATGGCTTTCGGCGTCCTGGCCCAGGACCAGTCGCCAGCGTGCCAGCAGATGTTCGTCGGTGGACATGATTACAGGCTCCACTTCGTCATGATTTCCGCAACTTGTCGGTCAATGTCGGCAATCAACGTGGCGGCTGCCACGGATGTCTTCAGCTCGGTCAACTCATCCCCTTCATCACGTGACAGTCCATAGCGCCGCGCGACGACGCTGGCGAGAGAATGAACCTGCCGATCGTGAAGTCGCTCAAAGGCGGCGCGCAAGCGGGGGAGCATCGTCAGGAAGACGTTCCACTCGGCGGCTCGCAGCAACTGATCGATTGCTGCCACCAATGGTTCTGCCCCCAGCATCACCGATGTGCGGGAGACCGCCAGGACCCCATCCAGGAAATCGCCGGCGAACACCATCTGATCGGGGCTGGTCTTGGAATAGGCAGAAACTCGGTCCGCCAGTTCCTGCGGAGAGAGCTCTCGCAGTTCGGCAAGCATTCCCAGAAAAGCTCCCTGCAGAAACGGCACCGAAGAATGTTCGGCCGACGTGCGGACATGTTCGACGAACACATCACGATCCAGTGCCAGGCCCGCCTCGCCCTGCTCGTAACGCAGCAGGATTTCGGCGAGCGATTGCAGGCTCTGCACCACTCCCGCCTGCTGATCGATGGGGACACAGGCGCTGTCAGGCATTGCGAAACAGGCTCGATCAAAACAGCGCACGATCAAGTCTGCCAGCTCGACGCGTCGCAGGTTTCGATAAACGGCATATCGCTCGATGATCGTCAGATGTCGCAGGCCTTCGCTGAGCGACACGAACTGTGGGTCGTCGTCGACCGCCGTCCCGCAGACGGTCTGGACTTCTGTCACCAGGTTCGGCAGGTCCATGTCGATTGATTGACGCAGGTGTTTACAGACAGCGCCCGCATGCATTCCGGCGAGTGCCAGTTGTTCCTGCAGTTTGGAGAGGACCGCCGATTCCAGCGTGTCGCCATACAGGTTTTGTTCGACCAGGACGGGTTCGACCTTGGGTGACCACCGCAGCGCCCAGCGTTCGCGAAAGAGCAATCCCGACACGACATCGGGTTGTGCCTGCTCGCGTATTTCCGCGAGTGGGACTTCCAGAAATCGCAGCCGATGCAGAAAGACACTTCGCCGCTCTTGTAGCGGTTGACGCTTGTCGAGATCCAGGTTGATTCGCTTCTCGTGATCGAAGAGGTCTCCCAATTCGAGATCGCTGAGTTGTGCATAAAAGTCACTGACGATTGGCAGCCGACCAATCTTGTCGGTGACCTTGCCGATTTTGGTCCCGATGTTGATCGCGTCGATGGCCCGGCGCAGCGGCAGCCCCTCTTCCGCGGGGTTTCCCTTGCAGCAGCAGGTGATGATCGCATCTTGAATGTCGTCCAGAACGGGATTGGCTCGTCCTCGTAGTCCCGCCAGCATGCGAGCGTGCTGCGTAATCGAAATTGCGTCGGCCGATGATGCGGCATACCCCTCATGCCTGGTCTGCTTCAAGACGGAAACAACGTATTCCGACAACAGATCCTCGCCGCGGCCCGCGCGAGTGAGATCCCACCCCGTCTGGTAGAACTGCGGAGCCCGGTTGCCGGCGCCGTATCCCGAGAGTTCGGAAACTCGGAAGAACGAATAGGGAACGATGGTCGTGTAGACCGTTCCTGCTGGCGGTTGAGGCGGTGCCTGCAGGTCATTGCGATCGAGGAACAAATGGAGACCGCCGCAGACGATCATGACATCTTTCGGCTTCAGCTTTCGATCGGCCATTGTCGCGCGAATCGTCTGCATAAAGTGTCGCTCGCGTTCGATCGTTCCGTCTTCTTCGAGCGAACCCGGCGGCAGGGTCGCTCGGACGGCGGCACAGAACGATGTCAGTTCGCGACGAAAATATTCGGTATCAGCAGCAAGTTCATTGTTTTCGAACAGCGTGTCCCAGGTTTCATTCCACGATTTATAACCGGCCGCCTGGGCCAGCGACTGATAGAAGCTGCTTTCGACGAATAGGTGTTCTGAATCAGCAGGCCCGTACGGCGCGGGCTGCTCTTTGCTTTTATCTTGATCGATGGCCGGGGCCGAACCAGGATGGGGCTTGATCTGAGCGAAATGAGGCAAGTCAATGAAGACGACATCCGCTTTGATCTTCGCTGCGGTGTGCATCGCCACGAATTCGGGCGAGTAGGCCAACATCGGATACCAGCAGGCGAAGCGCGGCGGAATGTTTTCGGCCGCACTGGCGATTCCTGCCAGGCCGAGCGTGTTGTCGTCATCGCGATAGGACGAATAGATCGCGATCGGTGGCCGCGTGGCTCCGTCCACGATGAATGGAATCAACGCTTGGGCTTCCGCTGGACCTTCGATGAAGATGATCTTGGGACGTCGCTGAGTAATCACCGCTTCCAAATGACGAGCCACCGCGGCTGAGTGATGCCGTACCGGAAACCAGTACAGTTCATCATTCAACACAGCCTCGACTCGCGCGGCGATCTTATCGGCATCGAGCAGATTGTCGGTGACAACAGACAATGGAAACTCCCGCAGCATATCCGTCGGTTGCAAATCAGTGTTGAGTAGGTGCTATCCCAACTGCCCGGCCAGCGTATCGTGGAACTCTTTCCAACCGGGGTCCGATGTTCCTCGCTTGCGGGCGACCAGCGTGTTGTATTCCTTCAGGACAGCGAGATCCGCCTGGTCCTCTTTGACGATCGAGCCGATCAGGTTGCGAGCGACATCGCTGGGGGTGACTGCCCCGCTGCCGAAGAACTTGGCATGCAGCGCGGAGTCCAGGGCGACCCCAATCGCTTCGGCCGTGGAGAGTGTCGTACTGGGCTGCTTGATGCTGACGCCGTCGCCGGTTTTGCCTTGGCGAATCTCGCGAAACACCGTTGCCAGCATCTGCAGGATGGGGGGATTGATCTTCACAGGGAGTTGGTACTGCGAGATCAATTCCGCCGACCGCTGCCGGACGATTTCCACTTCCGTCTTCTGATCGGCGATGACAGGAATATAGATGTAATTGAAGCGTCGTTTCAGTGCTGCCGACAGCTCGTTGACACCCTGATCGCGCGAGTTAGCGGTGGCGATGACGTTGAATCCTGGCTTCGCCCACAGCATATTCGCGTCGGGCAGTTCTGGGATGGCGATCGCCTTGTCCGACAGGATCGACACCAATGAATCCTGCACATCGGGAACGCAGCGGGTGATTTCTTCAAATCGCAATAGAGACCCGCTCCGCATCGCGATCATCGTGGGCGACGGAATCATGTTTTCGGGCTTGGGACCTTCCGCGATAATTCGAGCGATGTTCCAGGAATACTTGATCTGCTCTTCGGTCGTCCCGGCAGTTCCCTGAATCGTCAGGGTGGATGTGCCACTGATGGCGGCGGCCAGATGTTCGGACAGCCAACTCTTGCCGGTGCCCGGTTCGCCAATGAGCAACAGGGCGCGTTCGGAAGCGAGAGTGACGATCGATCGCTCGACGACGCCATCTTCGCCGAAGAATTTGCGAGTGATCGGGACATCGATTTTCTTGCCGTTGATCTCAGCCTTAAGAGTCGTGCCGCCGACGATGTAGGCGAGTACCGATCGCGGTGACAGCCGCCAGGCTCGGGGCTTCGCGTCCTGATCGTTCTGGCGTAGCGCTTCCAGTTGGTCGGCGTATCGTATTTCTGCAGGGGCTCGCAACTGGTCCGAAAGAGCGACCGAGGCAACC
>CBIHQO010000502.1:0-5478 GCA_966211735.1 uncultured Schlesneria sp. | reverse complement strand
GCCGGGGGGGCCGGGGCGCCCCCCCCCCCCTCCCAATATCTGCTATCTCTGCACCTCTGTGTTTCAAATCTCTTCTATCTTCGCTTTGCTTTGCCACTGATCTTGTGTCGTACTCACTGTGCGAACGGCGGCAGCCGGGTATGCCAGTCCGTTTCGCGCTCGTACATGCGGGCCGCGCGGAACAATCGCTCTTCCTCGAAGGGAGCCGCCTGTAACTGCAATCCAATCGGCAAGCCTGCTGCGGTGAACCCGCAGGGAATCGACATCCCCGGCAAGCCCGCGAGATTCGCACTAATCGTGTAGATGTCTGACAAGTACATCGACAGCGGGTCGCTCGTCTTTTCCCCGAGCTTGAATGCCGCGGTGGGCGTCACTGGACCGGCGATCACATCGACTTCGCGGAATGCCGTGTCAAAGTCGCCGCGAATCAGCCGCCGTACTTGAAGAGCCTTCGTGTAGTACTTGTCTGCATAACCCGCTGACAACGCAAACACGCCCAGCATGATGCGGCGTTTTACTTCGTCGCCAAACCCCTCACCACGACTCGCTTCGTACATCTCGCTCAGGCTGTCGAACTTTTCGGCTCGATGCCCGTAGTGAACGCCGTCGTAGCGCGCCAGATTGCTGGAGGCTTCGGAAGTGGCGATCAAGTAGTACGTTGCCACCGCATATTTTGAATGCGGCAGATGCACTTCTTTCAACTCCGCCCCCAACGACTTGTAGACTTCAAGCGCCGCGCGAACAGCTTTCTCGACATCGGGAGCCAGCCCCTCTGCAAAGTGTTCGACAGGGACGCCGATCTTCAGACCTTCCAGCGGTTGATCAACGGACTTGCTGTAGGCGGGAACCGGCCTGTTGACACTGGTCGAATCACGCGGATCATGACCAGCAATCGCTTCGAGCAAGAGCGCCGCTCCAGTCACATCGGTCGCAAATGGGCCGACCTGATCGAGCGAACTGGCATAGGCGATCAGCCCATATCGCGAAACCCGACCATAGGTCGGCTTCATTCCGACGATGCCGCACAGGCCTGCGGGTTGGCGAATCGAACCACCGGTATCGCTGCCGAGTGAAAGGGGGGCCATCCGGGCCGCGACAGCAACCGCAGAGCCACTGCTCGATCCACCTGGAATACGCTCGGTATCCCAGGGATTGCGCGTCGGACCGAAAGCGGAATTTTCGCCCGACGAGCCCATCGCGAACTCGTCCATGTTCGTGCGGCCGATCACCACAACCCCGGCCTGCTTCAACTTTGCGATCACGGTCGCATCATAAGGCGGAATAAATCCCCTCAACATTCGACTCGCACAGGTTGCAGGTTGACCCTTCATGCACAGAACATCTTTGACAGCGACAGGAATCCCCGCCAAAGGACCTTGCGATTCGCCGGCGTCTCGTTTCGCATCGACATCGGCGGCCTGCTGCAAGGCGACATCACGATCCAGATGCACAAATGCCCCAAGCTTGGCATCGTGATCGGCGATGGAATCCATGAAGGCCGTCGTCACATCAACACTGCGAAGCTCCGCTGACCGCAGTTTTTCAATCAGCGTTGAGAGGGGCAGGGAAGCAATCGGAGAGAGCACGGAAGACCTCTTGGGCCACAATGAATTCGGGCGGCATCAATTTGAGACGCGGCATTCTATCCAGCAAAACAGAGTGTTGCACTCAACAGCGCCGTACAGAAACGACGACCTCTACACCAGGCCCTAAGACCAGCCAGAGAGCACACAACCCAATAAACGGGAAGAATACGCAGAGCAAGCGACCACGACCAAAGCGAAGAAGGTGTATTGATCAACCTTCGATAATCGTCGGCACAAGAAAGTACTCGCCGTCTGAGCGCGGTGCGTTATCCAGAGCTTCCGGACGTGGCAGCGATGCCACGACCGTGTCTTGGCGGAGCACATCATGCAGTTCGACCGCATGAACCATGGGCTGCACACCGGTCGTGTCGACATCGTTCAAGACGCCAACATAATCGAGAATAGCCGTCAGGTCGCCAAGGAGCGATTCAACCTCGACATCCGTTACTTTGAGACGGGCGAGAGCAGCAACCTTACGAACGTGCTCGTGCGACAACTGCATAGCGAGACCTGCGCAATCAAAAGCGCCATCCAGAGATGGCGCTGCGGCAGTCGAAACCGACAAATTGACGACTAGCTTCCGCTCTTCTCGTCAATCGTGAATGGCTTGCGAACGACTCGCTTGACCACGAGGCCCGTGCGAACGCACTGAACGCAAACCTTGACTCGCTGGGAAGTTTCGCCAACTTGCATACGCAGGGATTGCAGGTTAGGGCGATACCAACGGCGGGTAATACCAGTCGTCTTACGGCCGTTTCCACCCAAGTACTTGGGCTTACCGCGTTCGACCTTTTGGTTTCCCTTAACCGGCTTCTTACCACAGATGGCACACTCGGCACCCATGACACAACCCTCTGCAAACAATAAACTTCTGACAGGCCACAGACATCAGACCGCAGTCCACGATGTCCGCGAAAGATTTTTCGGAAGGGGTAAGTATACTGGAAGCCACTAATCATGCAAGTTAGGCACGGTGTGAAGCACCGAATTGCAGTTGCCAGTTATGCAGCTGGCGACTCGACTGAATACCGCAATCTATTCCGCAGTATCACCTTGCGTCTCAGAATTCGAAGCCAGATTCAATCGCTGGCGGGCCAATTCAGCCCACGGTCCGCGTTGATCGTATTTCAGATAGCATCGCCAGTGTTCGGCCGCTTCGTCGCGCAGATTCAGGCGTTCCAGCAATTCGGCTAAGTGGAAATGCGCGTCCGGATATTCCGGATGGAGATCGATCGCAATCCGAAACGACTCTTGCGACGCGCGCACTCGGCCAACCTGATCGAGCAGGCAGCCCAACTGCGTCCAAGCTTCCAGATAGTTGTGATCGAGCTCGACGGTCATGTAATACCGCTCGATCGCTGCTTCCGTAGACCCTTGCCGGTAAAGGACATCCGCCAAATGAAAGTGATAAGCAGGGTTATAGACATCTTCAATCAAGGCCAGCCGGAACGCCTCCACGGCAGCATCGACTTCGTTGTCATCGGCTAAATGGCAGCCTTCCTGAAACCACTCGCGGGCCGTCCACTCTTTCCGATCCGGAACTGATTGGCCTTCATCGACTTCCGCTATCGCCTGGAATGGAATCGTGGACGATTCATCGGCCTCGGCTTGAGGCTCGAAATCGAAAACGCGCTGACCAGTCGTCGGCTCGACTAACCCGGCGGGATCGCGATAGACGAGGTGGCTGCCGCGAGCGAGCACCTCCAACTGAGCGAGAGGGCGGTCGATATTCGGTAGTACTGTCCGCAGCCGTTCCAGGCCGGCAGCTAGTTCTTCGAACGCAACTCCTGACTGGGCCAATTCATAAAGTCGACGTGCTCCGGTCACTTCTTGAAAGTCGAAGTAGGGAAGACGATAGACTTTTTTCGCCGGTTTGATCAGCCCCGCTCGTTCCCAGCGTCGGATCTCATGAACGGAGATATCCAGCAATTGGCTTAGCATGGCCGGGGTGTACAACTGCTGCTGCTGCCGTTCCCGTGGTTCAATGCCAAGCATCGTCAGCCATTCGGATTCCGAAACGATGCGAACAGACTCCCCCTTGTCGATTAATTGCTGGGCCTGATCGAGCTTGACCGAGATTTTTCCGTCCGCCTCCAGCGGCCAGCCTTCTTCACCCATCACCAGCAGCGTCGTTTGATGGCTGACATGCTGTGATGATGTGCCGCCATGCTCCTCCACCAGATCCATCGCTTGACGGTGGGTCATCGACGCCAGAATGCCGGTAAAGGCGATTCGCTCACCCTGCAGAATGGGCGAACTCTCCAACGGGGCAGGGGCAGTGGTTTGGTCAGTCATTGCGGATACGTGCGTTCAGTGGCGGGGGGATGGTCGCAAGATTATAAACAGGACTTCGCGTTCCTGTCCCTCGCGCACGAAGTCAATTTGTTCATGCCAATTGGCCTGCGCAGGGATCGGCCTCTTTATCTGATCTGCAAGCTGCTTCAGCGGCTTGCAATTGTCCTCCCAATAACTTGGGGGACGGGAAATTAGCAGGCAACGCACACCGTATTCGTATGTTCCGTGATTGGAGTGTTGAAGCTATGTCGGCTCTGCAGACGAACGATCCCGCTGTGTGGCAAGCTCTTCAGAATGAGCAACAGCGCCAGCGCGACGGGTTGGAATTGATTGCCTCGGAAAATTACACGTCGGCCGCCGTGATCGAAGCGGCTGGAACCGTTCTGACGAATAAATACGCCGAAGGCTACCCTGGCCGACGATATTATGGTGGGTGCGAGTACGTCGATCAGATCGAAACTCTGGCGATCGATCGAGCCAAGCAGTTGTTCGGCGCTCAACATGCCAACGTCCAGCCACACGCCGGCTCACAAGCCAACATGTCAGTTTATCTGACGCTACTGAAGCCTGGCGACAGCTACCTGGCGATGAACCTGGCTCATGGCGGCCATTTGACTCATGGTCATCCGCTGAATTTCTCGGGCCAGCTCTACAATCCAATTCCTTACGGCGTTCGGGAATCAGATCACCGCATCGACTTTGACGAAGTGGCCCGATTGGCTCGCGAGCACAAGCCGAAACTGATTATCGCCGGCGCCAGTGCTTATCCACGCGAGATCGATCACGCCAAGTTCGCGGACATCGCCCGGGAAGTCGGTGCGAAGTTGATGGTCGACATGGCTCACTATGCCGGATTGGTCGCAGGTGGCGTGCATAACAGTCCTGTGCCAGTCGCCGATTTTGTGACGAGCACCTCGCACAAGACACTGCGTGGCCCGCGATCCGGCTTTGTGCTGTGCCGTGAAGAGTATGCCAAGGATCTGGACCGATCGGTGTTCCCGGCGATGCAGGGGGGACCACTCATGCACATCATCGCGGGCAAAGCGGTCTGCTTCCTGGAGGCGTCTCAGCCATCGTTTAAGGAGTACGCGCGTCAGATCGTCGCCAACGCGAAGACCCTGGCCGAAACCCTGATGGCAGGTGGCATCAAACTGGCGAGCGGTGGAACCGACAATCACTTGATGCTATGCGACGTGACCGCGATCGGTCTGACAGGCAAGATTGCCGAGAAAGCCCTTGATCATGCAGGGATCACCGTCAACAAGAACATGATCCCGTTCGATCAACGCAAAGCCATGGACCCCAGCGGAATCCGGATTGGAACCGCCGCCTTGACCACCCGTGGTATGAAGCAGGACGAGATGAAGCGCGTCGGGCAGTGGATCTTGACGGTCCTGCGAAGCCCCGAAGACGAGACAGTCGCCAAGCGGACACAGGGTGAAATTCGAGAATTCTGCGCGGCATTTGCCGTTCCTGGAATCTGATTTCACTAGCGTTCTTGATGATTTGACTGCTTTGAACAGGCCCGCGGCGACACAACAGGGTGCCGCCGCGGCGCTTGGACACGACAATGTTGGTCAATCGTCGCACAGATCGG
>CBIHQO010000501.1:0-5479 GCA_966211735.1 uncultured Schlesneria sp. | reverse complement strand
GGAAATCTCGGAGCTGTTCTACAAAGTGCGATTCGGCAATGAAGCCTTGCCAGAGCGAGAGGCAAATCACGTCGAAGAATTGTTGTCGGGCCTGGAGCGAGATCTGCGTCCTCAGACGTGAGCCGGCGACAGAAAGCCACTACGAAAAAAGGCCAGCAGAATGTCTGCTGGCCTTTGTGAATTCAATATCAAACTACTTCGCTGGCGCTTCGGCGGCGGGTGCCGGAGGGGCCGACAGCTTGTTGATCAGCTTGGTCAAGCGGGACTTATCGCGGGCGGCCTTGTTCGGGTGAATCAAGTGCTTGGCAGCCGATTGATCCAACTTCTTGATCGCCAGCATCAAGGCTGACTTGGCATCTTCCAGCGTCTTCGCACCAGCAGGAACGCCTGCCGCAGCCGCGCGAACCTTCTTCACCGTCGTCCGCAGCACGGAGCGCTGATGACGATTGCGAACTCGACGACGTTCCATTTTTCGCAAGGCACGACGGGCACTGTCAGTGTTCGGCATGGATAATTAACCAAAGCAATTTCGAGATTTCAGCGGTCCAATACGAACCCAGCGCAAACCGCTCTCCAGCGCCGGGTCGAGAAGTATAACGGCTGGTCGGCGGTGACGCCAGTGTTGGCGAGCCGACATCAGCACACCACCAGATTCCGCCATAACCTATTGCCGCCAAACAAATAAAGTGAAATCAGCTACATTTCTCCCATATCGATATTCTCGCCCCCGCCCATTTGCTTCTGGATTTCTTCCAACCGGGCGGCAACATCTTTGTAGCTGTAATCGACTGCCAGAACTTCACTGTAGTGCTTTTCAGCGGTCTGCAGGTCTTTGCTTGCCTCAGCCAGCCGACCTAGCAGGTAATGACACTCCTTGAATGCATCAGGATGTTCGTTAAAGTTCAGCTTTTCGACCGCCTTCTGGAATTGCCGCGTCGCCAACTGATTTTGCTTCTGGGCGAGAAAACACTTACCAAGGCTGACCAGCACCTGTGCTTCCAGTCGGCTATCTTTGGAGGCCTGCTGCAGCAACGGAATGGCTTGAGCGTGTTTGGCGGATGCCATGAACCGCATCGCCAGTTCGTGCTTTAGCTTCAAGTCCGCGGGATAACGTTCGACGCGTCGACTGAAAACCTCAATCTCCTGGTCGCGCAATTCCTTTTGCAGATCGAACGCATTTTTCTTGGCCTCGGCGTCGTCTGGATTTCGGGATGCCGCTTCCTTCGCGAATGTCACGTTCTTGCGAACCATTTCCAGTTCGACGTCTTCCATCTGCTCACGAATGTTGGCGTCACCGCTGACAGCCAGCGCATCCTTGAAAGCCTTGGCGGCCTGCTCCAGCAACCCTTCGCGTTTGTAGTGGTCCGCCAGCTTGATGTAGTTGCCGACGTTGGCGGGATCCTTCTTGATGGCTCGCAGCAAATCATTGGCGCGGTCTTCGCCAGGCGCAAGCATCTCGCCACTGCCTGTTTTGGCATCGCCCTTCACCGATTCTTCGTAGCCCATCTTGGGCTGATCGGTGCGAACTTCCTGCGTCGTTTTCGCCGTATCATAGTTCCCCCGGTCGATCACTTCGTCGGCACCCAGGGCATTCATTTTTGAACGGACCGCACCATTGAGCGGATCCAGCTTCATGACCTTTTGCAGCGTGGAGACTGCCTTGCGGTAGTCGCGACGCAGCTCGTAAGCGGTCGCGAGCCCAATCAGGAAGTCCTTATTCTCTGGAGCGCTATCTGGTGCCGTCGCGGTCTCGTAAGCGAACTGAGAGACCTCCAGAAAGCCTCGTTCTCTGGTCGCTTCGCCCACATCCGCATTGAACTGGCCATCCCAGGGGTTAATCATCAAACCCTCTTCGGCAGCAGCGTCCATCTCGGCCCAGTTTTTGGCCGTGCGTGCTTTCTTCACCTTGGACCGCACGCCGTTGATCTTCAAGAACGCCATGCTCGCGCCGGTCTTATTGTCCTTGTACAGCTTCCGCTGACAGCCGCGCAGGGTTTGCCGGAAGAGCAGATTATCGGGCACCATTTTCACGGCGGTCGCCGCCATCTGGCTGGCGTAATCGAAGCTCCCCTTCTGCATGGCTTCGGTCGCCTTCTTCATGCAGTCAGAAGCGAGCTTGCGCTTGCGTTGTTCTTCAGGTGAATAACCATCCATCGACATGTTGAAGATCTCGTGATTGGCCCGATGTATGAAGCGAATCCGAACGGGAAAAAGCGCCGGAATCGATTTGGGAATGTGCCCACACAGTTTACCACAGCGCGGCCGAAAGTGGGTAGTGGTCTGAATACTCGACGATTCACCCACCGGAATTATTGAGCCACAGCCAACCCTTCGACAAGACTCCCGAATCGATCCCAATTCTTCGGAAGAGGTGCGTGCAATTCAAGCGGGTCGTAACGAACGGGATGAGCTAACGACAGTTGATAGGCGTGCAAGGCGATTGGCGATGACAGCCGGTCGTAGGTCGCGGTTTGTTCGGGTTCCAACGTGGCACCGTATTGCAGGTCCCCCACGATCTGCCATCCGCGCGAGGCCAGTTGGACGCGAATCTGATGCATGCGTCCGGTATGAAGCTGGACCTCGACCAACGCTCGGCCTGCGGCAGTCGTTAAAACACGATAATCGAGAATCGCTTCACGAGCCCCCTCGGTCCCTGGTTCCACCACTGTCACATGAGCCGCCTCCGCATCTTTCAGCAGCCAGTCGGTCAATCGTCCTGCCGGTTGATCCGGGACGCGTTCCGTCACCGCCAGATAAATCTTGCGAACAGTCCGCTCACGAAACTGTTCGGCCAGCCTGGCCGCCGCCTTGGAATTCCGAGCAAACACCACAATCCCCGACACCGGGCGATCCAGTCGATGGGGCACCCCCAGATAGACATTGCCCGGCTTGGAGTATTTTTGTTTCAGATACTGCTTGATCTGAGCCTCCAGCGACGGATGCCCATGCGGGACGCCTTGCGTCAACAATCCGGCAGGCTTGTTCACGGCGATGAGCGGTCCGTCTTCCAGAAGAATGTCGAGATCCATGATGCAAAGCAGCCGCGCCCAGTCACCGGTTGGCGACGCAGGACTCTACTTGGCGGCATCCGCCACCACTGCCGCTGTATTCACTCCCTTTTTCCATTGACCATAATTGAAGTCTTCGCGGTACCGACTGAAGCCTTCGCCTGTTCCCACCGTCGTCGGCCGGATCCCTGGGCGCTTCACGAACAGGGCCAACTCGGACTTCTCAGAGAGATCCCAGTCTTGCGGGTTCACGCCGTGTGAGAATGAACCATTCTTGCGAGCCGCGGCAAACGTCGCCGACAACTTCGTGGCATCTTTATCGGCATCGCCCCAGAACTTTGCAAACGACTTCAGATCGGTCACAGTCGCAATTTTCTTTCCGCCGGAACCAAGCCAGTTGGTCAAGTTGTAGCAGTTGCCGCTTCCCTTCCACGATCGTCCCTTCTTATCAGTCGCCGACGGCAATAGCGAGAGAGCCAACGAATCGCAGCGATACGTCGTCAGGATGCTTTCAATCCGCAGGTCGCCGACCAAACCGGGGCTGGCAATGGCTTCTGTTCCCTGCAGCACCGACTGGTAAATGTGGAGATCCAGATCGAGTGGTTGCTTGGTCTGGGGACTATTGATCAACGTCATGCAGGGATTTGAATACAGAATGGTGTTATCGATAATGACTTCTTGCTTGCCGGCGGCGATCACTTCCAGCCCCGTCCGGCCCCCTACGATCAAACAATTGCGAAGCACAAGTTGCCCCTCTCCCGACAGAGTGACGGGAGCCATTCCTTCCTTGTTCGATTCGGAAATCGCACAGTTCAGCAGTCGCAATGTGCCACCGGTTACCAGCACCGCCTTCCACGGGGCATTGGCAGCCCCTGCTGGCGGATCCATCTGCAGTCGCAGTCCCTCCAGCGTGACAACCCCCGCGGTCACTTTGAGCATGTGATGCGAATCCGGATGCTTGTCGGGGCGGTAACGCAGGCCATCGGGAGACATTCCGACCTGATACTCGAAGATCGGCTCATAGCCAAACCCTGCCTGAATCGTGATGTCTTTGTCGAACACATCGTGGTTGGTTTTGAACGGGCCGTTCCCATCCACGCGGATCAGGTCCCCTGCTTTGGCACTCTTCAGGATGTCCTGCAGAGTGTCTTCGCGAGGAACTTCGGCGCGATTGACGATCGAGAAGGCTTTCTCGGGCTTCCCTTGCAGCAACCGGGAAATGTCGCTGCCCAGGTTCGCCTTACGCAAGAAGAGCGAAGCGAAACAGGTATCCGCCAGCGCACTCTCCGGCTTGTCACTGGGCCAGGACCCATCCGTCTTTTGCGACTTGATCAGGGCGTTGGCCCCCAGTTTGAACCAGTCGACGCCCCCCTCGAATTGCTCCTGCCCTAACAGAACGCCAATCCGTTCGATCGCCCAGATAAAGTATCGGGCTGAACCGGGTCCCATCTCTTTCGAGTAGTACCCGACTCGCAGCAATCCCTTGGCATACTTCGGATCGGACAGCAGCGTTTCCCGTTCGCCACTGCTGGTGGTGGCCGAACGCTCTTTCAATTGAGCTCGAATTTTCGTCGCCCGCGCCACGGTCAGGCAGAACAGGCCCGCGGGAGTCATCGCCTGACCGGAGGGAGTCGGCTCTTTGTCTTTCATCGTGTAGCCCCAGCCCCCGTCTTCGTTCTGAGTATTCAGGAAACGGGAGCCAACGTCTCGCATGGCATCGTCGATGGGAACGCCATTGCGAGAAGCGATCCACAGACCAAGCACCGCGAACTGAGTGTTGCTGTTGTCACCAGGACCGTCTTTACGATCGAGCCGTTTCAGATCCTGCAGGACGCTGGCATCGACATTCGGACAGCTATAGCTCCAGCCCCCCGAGGTCGTCTGCCCCGCCAGCAGCTTCGCCCCCAGCGCGCGGATCGCAGGCCGATCCTGGCGATCGCCCACTCGCGACAACAGCAGGATCCCCAGCGCGATGTCATAGGTGCTTTTCTGATCGGGCGCGTTCTTGCGGACGTAGCGATACCCTTTGTCGACAGCCGTATCGTACGTCGGAACCCCATTTTCGATGAGGGCCATCGTACACAGCGCCGTGATTCCCAGTTCGTGATTGGGATACTCCCAACTGCCGTCGTACTTCTGTTGCAACCGGATGAAGTCCAGCGCTTTCAGTCGCGCCGCATCCACTTCTTCATCGGTCTGAGCCCAGACGGATGCCACCGAAGAAATCACGAGAGCAATCACAAGGCACAGCCAAACGGCGAGCGATCGCGAACTCTTCCGCATGATGAAACCTCGAGATGTGATTGAGAGAGGTGTGGCGAGTGCAATGGAGTCTACTGATGCGAGGACAGCATCACAAGGAGCGACCTTTCGGAACGACTCTGTATGACACAACTGACTGGAGGAGGCTGAGGGCCAAGGGCTGAGGGCTAAGCGACAGACGGTTGGCGGCACATCGTCTTTTGTCACGG
>CBIHQO010000500.1:0-5482 GCA_966211735.1 uncultured Schlesneria sp. | reverse complement strand
TGCAGAATGCTTGAGTCACCGCCGCTGCAAGAATCTCCTTGGAGAGTGACTTGCCCGCGGCACATTCCAAGTCGATTGAACTAGGTGCAATCGGTGGTGGCGTCATCTGCTCGATGAGCCGATCAAACCATTCCTGCCCCTCTCCTGCTTCCTGCTCACTAGTGATGTCCCACCGAATGAGACGCACCATGCACCAAATCGCAAAGAACAGCCCAAAACACCGAATAACAGTTGGAGCGGCCATCGCTCTGAATCCCAAGGCCACCGCGACGAGCATCATTAATGCCAGCAGGCCCCACTTCGCCCAGGCGGATCGTTTCAGCACGCCCCAACCGAGCGGGATCGCCGTGATCATGGTTGCGAGTAGCGAGATTCCATGCAGACTGCGTGTCATCCCCACGAAGGCGTATTGTGTCGAGGCGACGTACAGAGAAAAGAGGCCCGCTGCCCATATCCAGAATGCGAGTTGGCGATGTTTTTCCTGGAACCAATCGCGCATCCCGAATTCCCGCGTTGCAAGATTGGAGTTTGGCTAGGCTACGGCGTCCCATAAACGCTCGCGGCCTCGTCCAACCAGTGGACGAGGCGCGAATTGTCATCACAAATTGTCAGCCGTGCAAATCAGGGCTTGCGGATGAGGCGTGCCAGCGATTGGCCAGGGCCGTGATCGTAGCAGTCTTCGTCGTGCCACAGCGGAACCCCTGCCGCATAGCGGGCGGCCAGCATCAGAACCTTTTCTTCTGTACCGGGCTTGGCAGTGGTTGGTTCGCCGGGATCAATTCCGAGAGAATCGAAGTCGATCTCTTCAAAATCAACAGAGAATTCCGAGCCGAATTCAGCCCCCGCTTCAACGGCTTCGTACTCTAGTTCTTCAGATTCCATCTCGTCTACGTCGTAGTCGAACGACATTCGCCCAATCTCCCGAAACTAACTCTGTTTTAAAACCCGAGATTACAGAAACTTGTATTCCATAGGGTCATCAGAAACGATTAACGCGGCCTATCAACGATCTTCCCGACTGGTGGGCTTGGGCACACCAACACACTTCACTGAATTGCAGAAGAAATCTGTTTTGAAAACGGGAGAGATCAACAGGTAGGCATTCACCGAAAGCGACGGTATTGTTCTGTTGGTGATGCTGAATGTCAACAAGATTCTCGGAGAAATCATCGACCGGCATCCACCTGCCACTCCTTCGTTTTCCAGCTCAATTTCACGAACTTTGCTGGAGCCGGTCACCATCCTACGCACGTCATTCGCTCAAAGCAACAATTTCATTTTGATCAAGAGCAATTGGTGCTGATTAGTGCCCAGAAAACGGGGTCTGAGTGTACCGATTACGGAGTTTTGGACACGATTTCGATGTGAATCATCGCCGCGCAGACTTATGCCGGTGTTGGCAACTTGCAGAGATCTTCAACAGGCATTAGGTGCCAGATGATTGAGCCAATGCGATCGAGATGGCGTTCATGCGTGGATACGGATTCAACGCCAAGAGGATTGGAGCGGTTGAGTCACTGAATCGTCGAACTTTTCTTAAGACTTCGATACGTGGAGTTAGACTTGCCGCGAAGCGATCTGTTGGGCGTGCCACGGTCCCCTGCACCGATTTGAGAAGACGGCTACGATCGGTGCAGTGAGAGCGTTTTGTCGGATCGCGAGGAACCCAATCTCTTGGTGAGATTGGCCACCCATGAGATCAACCTTTGCCAAAACCCCTAGAATTGCTGCAGAAATCGCAGTTCGTTCTCATAGAAGTGGCGAATATCGTCGATGCCGTGACGCATCATGCAGAAGCGTGCGATCCCCAAGCCGAAGGCGAAGCCGCTGACTTTTTCAGGATCGTAGCCACAGGCCGACAGCACGTTCGGATCGACCATTCCCGCTCCACCTAGTTCTAACCAACCGTTACCACGCCTGACATCGAATTCGACGCTGGGCTCGGTGAATGGGAAGAACGAGGGGCGGAAGCGAACGGGGACGTTTTCGCCGAGGTAGGCGGCCGCAAACAACTGCAGCACGGTCTTGAGCGATGCCATGGTCACATCGGGACCGACCATCAGGCCTTCCATTTGATGGAACATCATGTGATGCGTGGCATCGATCTGATCTGGCCGGTAGACGCGGCCCACGGACACGATGCGGATCGGCGGCTTGCGCTGCTCCATCGTCCGGATCTGGACCGTGGATGTCTGACTTCGCAGCAAGCGAGCTTCTTTGGTGACGGTCGATGCGACCGAGAGATAAAAGTTATCCAACGGATTCCGCGCCGGGTGGTCCTCAGGGATATTCAGCGCGACGAAGTTATGCCATTCGTCTTCGACTTCGGGGCCCTCTTCGGACTCGAAGCCCAGCCGGGCCATGATGTCTTTGAATTCTTCGATGGTTTGGGTGAGGGGGTGCAGCTTTCCAAGCGACAGCCCGGCGCCTGGTAGAGTGACATCGAATTCAGAACCCGCGGCTTTCTTCGGAGCCGACTCTAATGTCAGCTTCTTCTGTTCCCACGCCGCTGTCACGCGGTCTTTGATCTCATTGAAGCGTTTGCCGACAGCCGGCTTCTGGTCGACCGGAACAGATCCCAAGTCCCCCTGAAGATCTTTCAGGCGGCCCTGCTTCTTACCCAGAAACTCGATCCGAGCCGCTTCCAAAGCGTCAGCCGTCGCAGCGGCTTCGATCGACTTCAGAGCATCCTGTTCGTAACTTGCGAAGGATTGTTCGTGATCCATGTCGCTTCATCCATCGGGCGCGTTGAGATTCCAGCAAACAAAAACACCGCCAGTCGGCAAGCCGAGGCGGTGTGAAGATTCATGATTCGAGACGAATCATCAGGCAGACTTGGCGACACTTGCCAGTGCGTCGCGGACCGCCTGGGTGACTTCGTCAAACACCTGTGGTTCGTGAATCGCCAGTTCGCTCAGCGTCTTGCGGTTCAACTTCAGATTGGCGAGATTCAGACCGTGAATGAATCGCGAGTAGGACAGACCACGCATTTCAGCGGCGGCCTTGATACGGATGATCCACAGCGAGCGGAAATCACGCTTACGAACCCGGCGATCGCGATAAGCGAAGACGCGGTTACGAACGAGCGTTTCCTTAACCGTTCGCAGCAGATTCTTACGACCGCCGTAGCTACCTTTGGCTTCGCGGAACAATCGCTTGTGAGCACGGTGACGAGCAACGCTGTAACTGATTCTCATAGTTCTTCACGCTTCACTAAAACAGCTTGGATTCGATGATGACGGAACGCTCCCGATAATTCGGGGCTGCGACGACCTCGACGAGTCCTTCGTCAATCTTCGCAAGAATTCAAAGCAGAGGATTACTTCGCGGGACGCAAAGCTTCGCGGATCATCAGAGCGTCCGCGCCGATCAGAACTGTGTCGCCACGGTTATGACGTTTACGATTGCCCGACTTGTGACTGAGCAAGTGTCCACGGAAAGCACTACGACACTTGGCCTTACCACTAGCTGTGACTTTGAACCGCTTTTGAATTCCCTTGTGCGTCTTCTGCTTTGGCATGGCTCAAGTCCTGACTAACTCATCCCAATGTGGGAAATATTAACGTCGCCAACGGAATTCGATCCGCTGGAATTTATCCATTAACGGGGCGGAGAGTATAAGCGACGGGCAACGAGGCTGCCAGTCATAGACCGCGAAAACTCAGTTTCGCGCCTCTCACCGATCAAACTTCACCACGGAGGTCAGCTTTTCGGAGCCAAAACCGCAGTCATATTACGCCCACCTTCCATCGATGGGTTCTTTTCGACCTTCGAGACATCCTGCAGGGTCTCGATGATTCCCGCCAGAATCTCACGCCCGCGTTCGTGGTGCGCGTTTTCGCGTCCCTTGAACTGGACGTTGAATTTGACCTTGTCTTTGTGAGTCAAGAACTCCCGAGCCTGCTTGACTTTAAACTCGATATCGTGGTCGCCTGTTTTAGGACGCAGACGAATCTCTTTCAACTGAACCTGGTGCTGCTTGGCCGACTGAGCCGCTTTGCGCTTTTGCTCGTACTTGAACTTGCCATAGTCCATGATCCGGCAGACCGGCGGACGCTCGTTCGGAGCGACTTCCACCAGATCCAATCCCGCCTCTGTCGCAAGCCGTTGCGCGTCTGAGGTCGGAATTACTCCAAGCATCTTTCCTTCGTGGTCGACCACTCGTATTGGTGAGAGGCGGATTTGATCGTTGATTCGATGCGTCGTTTCGATTGCAGGCAACTCCAAGCAAGGAATAGGTAACTAGCGGCCTTGAGTCCCCAAATACGGTGGCTCGTACCGTTTGGGGATACTATCGGCCAGAATACTCGACATGGGCGAATAGTATTAGCCCGGAAACAACGTTCCGTCAAGGACTTGGCACCAATCACCGCCGATTCGGGCAAGTCTTCGGGTTTCGGAATTCCGCGGTGCCCGAAAATTGACGGACGGAATGCGTCAGAATCTGCATTTCCTGCCGAAATCGCCACCGCATCAGCGATTACTGCTTAGGCGATATTCCAGCTTAGTTGCGATGAGTTTTGCGAATAATCAGTGCTGCGGCGGCTCGATCAATCGCAATGCTTTCCGGCCGAGATGAGTTCCAATCGTGGCATGACAGACGACTTGATCTCCCAACTGCAGTGAGACACCATCATGCGGAGCTTGGTCCGTCATGACGATATCGCCGACCTGCAGCGCAGCGAGGTCGCTGGCTTTAACCTTCAATGAGGCGAGGTTTGCTGCGACCTGAACGGTGACCTGCTGAATGCCACTGGGAACTGTATCAGCCGTCAATTCGGTCTCGGCGGTTTCGCTGGCATGTCGGTTCAATCCAACGCTCGCCGCCGGAATCCCCAAGTGAATCAGGCCAGTAGCCCCTGATGCTGTCAGTTCGAAGCTGAACCAGATACACGAGAACGCCGCGATACTGGCGGGAACCATCGAGACCTGTTGCATCACTGCTGAAACCGTCAACGTGTCATTCAGTAACGCAGACAATTCGCGCAGAACAGCTTCGTTCAATCGACCTAGCAAGCGGAGTTCGATGTTCGTCATTAAATGGACGCGAGACTCCCCTGCTCCGTCGACCGTTCCCCCGAGCAATCGTGCAATCAGCAGTTGAACGAGTTGATCGCTCCAGATCAGCAATGATTCGGCTGCCGATGACGTGTGACTGACCTGACACGTGACGTGCGGCGACTGTAACGAAGCCAGAAACTCAGCGACTGTGGATTGGCAGGCACCGACCGACCGGACCTCGACATTCGATTGCAGCAGGCTTTTGAGGCCTGTCACCCAGCGTTGGCAGATCCCTTCATGCAGGGCTTGAACGATCTTGAGAGCTCGCCCCTGCAGAACAGCCGGGCGCGTGATGTCATGCCGCTCCCAGGCAGCGACATCGACAGATTCTATGCTCGCCGAGGGTCGAGTGGTCGATCGCGAAGGTTCGATCGCCGACAGGATCGCATCGATTTCAGCTCGACTGAGAATCTCGCCCATC
>CBIHQO010000499.1:0-5486 GCA_966211735.1 uncultured Schlesneria sp. | reverse complement strand
CAACCTCAGCTCGCACTACAGCGCGCAGTCTATTGGAGTCGCGCGGGTCGACTGGAACGGGGTGTCGCGGCGCTCAGGGAGCTCAAGAAGACGGTCCCGTCGGGCAAACTGCATATTGCTGGCGACGAGATCACGCTGCCAACCAGTGACGAACAGGCGGCACCCTGGTTGAAGAATTATATCGCGAAGACAGCGGCATCGCCGGTTGCCGTGGATTCGTGGCTACTGCCGGGAGGCGACGCGGCCCGCAATGCTTCGGCACAAGCCGCCAGTCCGGTGGGCGGCAACGCGTGGCACGTTTCGACATTGGAGCACCTGTCGCTGGACGGTCGGCCTGACGAGGATCGTCGTCATCGTGCCGGCTTTCAGGAAGTGCTCGATCGCATCCGCCAATCACTGATTGAAGAGAACAGACCTTTGCTGACGGCAGCAGAACCGTTGGTGATCGGCGACAAAGTCGTTTATCGAACGATTGGTGATGTCACTGCGGTCAGTTTGAAGACTGGCGAACTGTTGTGGCGTTCCTCGCTGCTGGATGAATCGCTGGTCCGGTTGATTAATCCGCTGTCGATGGATGCACGTTTGCGGAACAGCCGCGCGGCGATGACGGAATCTCACTTGGAACAGCGAGTCTATCGCGATCTGACGGCGGGGACGATCAGCAGCGACGGCCAGACGGTCTTTGCACTGGAGGAACTGGAACGAGCCGTCAGCTTTTCGGCGAATGCCTTGGGGATGATCTCCGAACCGCGACCGGTCAACAAGCTGGTGGCTTACGATCTGGCGGGCGGACGGATGCTGTGGGAAGTCGGCGGTCCGCGCGGTTCGTTGCCGGAGAAGCTTTCGTCTCAATTCTTTCTTGGTCCACCGTTGCCAGTGGATGGGCTACTGTATGTCATGTCCGAAGTGCAGGGGGCGTTGAAGCTGTCGGCGCTGAAGCAGGAGGAGGATCGACGTTCGGTCCAGGTGCTGTGGTCGCAGACGCTCGTCTCTGTCAATCGCCCCGTGTCGTTGCATTCGCCCCGTCGGTTGTCAGGGCTGTCGCCTTCAATCTCGGATGGGATTCTGGTCTGCCCGACATCCAGCGGCGCGGTCGTGGCGATCGATCTGGCCCGACGATCGTTATTGTGGGGGTTTCAGTATCCTTCCACTGTTCAGTCCGCCTGGCAGAATGGCTTGACGTTTCAAGGACGTTCGCCGCAAGACATTCAGCTCGAAGAAGCGGATAAATCCAGTCGTTGGACGGACAATACGGTCGTCATGGCCGAGGGAAAGGTGCTGGTCACTCCCCGCGATTCCGGCAGCCTCTACTGCCTTGATCTTGTCGACGGTCACGAATTGTGGCGGTTGAACCGCGAAGAATGGCTGTATGTCGCGTGCATCGTCGACGGTCGAGTTGTCCTAGTCGGCCGACACGGAGTCGGGGCTGTCCAATTGGCTGACGGCACGGAGGTGAAGTCGTTTGCTGAAGCCGAAGTTGAACCGGCGGGCCGCGGAGTACGCGTTGGCACGTCCTACTTTCTGCCGACGGCAACCGGTGAAATTGCCACGATCGATTTGCGAAATGGGCAGGTGGTGGCGCAATCGAAACTGGCTGGCGGGATGGTTCCCGGCAATCTCGCTGCTGGCAGCGGCGCGATTGTCGCGTTGGGGGCCAGCGACCTGATTGGCTTCGCCCCGCTCAGTGCGATTCAGCAGCGGATTGCCGAGGAGCTGAAAACGAATGCTCAAGATCCCCATGCCCTGGCGCTGCGTGGCGAGTTGCGGCTGCATAGTGGTGATGAAGCCAATGGACTGAAGGATCTACGCGAGTCGCTGGCGAAGCGACCTGATCCGTATGTCAAATCAGTGCTGGCCGCGTCGCTGCTGGCGAGTGCCCGAGCGAAGCCGGCGACGATTGGCGACTACGTCACGGAACTCGAAGCGATTACGGACGACCCACAACAGAAGAACGAGTATCTGCGATTGTATTCGCAATCGCTGGAAGCTGCCGGAGATCGTCGTGGGGCGTTTTCTCAATTGATTCGACTGGCTCAGACTGCGCAGTTCCTGGACGACATGCTGGTGGTTGAATCGGGTTATTCGGTGCGTACCGGCCGATCGATTCGTGCGCGACTGATCGGCATGTATGCCGGCGCATCAGCCGATGAACAAGTTGAATTAGATCGTACATTGGAGCAGCACATTCGTTCGTCAGGCGAGGGGATCGAGAAAGCCAAGCATCTGGAACGTTGCTTGCGATTCTTTAGCGGGCTTCCCAAAGCAGAGTCGCTGTTACTTCAGTTGACGATGCAATTGGATAACGGGAAGCGTCGCGCCGATTTGCTGAAGGCGTTTTTGCGATCCAGCGACGACACCATCGCCGCTCGCGCGACGGCGTCTCAGTGCGTTTCGCTGATCGCCGAAGAGCAGTATGCCGAGGCGGTCCCCTTGATCAGTCGACTGCGGACCGAGTTTGCCGATCAGGAATGCTTGAACGGCCAGAACGGTCGCAGCCTGGCAGAGAAATGGGGAGCAGAAGAGCCGCTGCGAACGCTGATGGCGACGCCAACCGTCTGGGCGGCGGGCTCGATTGGTTTTCGCAGGATCAACACTCCGAATGGGAGTGATCAGCCAGCGAGTATCCCTTGCGAAGTCGTTTCGCGCGCCGGCCCGTCATTGGAGGGATGGTCGTTCGAGACGGACATTAGAGGAGCGGTGTTAACGGCCCGCGATGCCACAGGTGCTCTGCGCTGGGCGCTTCCCTTGTTGGCCGACGATGCCGGTGATCCAGAAGGGCGCAATGCTTATTCCAGTCAGATTTGGATTCATGATAACTGGCTGATAATTGCTCGCTGGTCGCATTTCCTGGCGATTGATAGTTCCGCCGCGACTCCGCGTATTGCCTGGCAGCAATCGCTAAGAACATCGATCGAAAATCAGCAGCAAACGGCACTCGCGATTGGCAGGCGCCAGAACGGACGAGCAGGGCCGATTGTCGGAGTGACTCGGCAAGGACTGGTCGTCGGGGTTACACGCGAAACCGTGATCTATACCATCGGCTCGAAACTTCGCGCGTGCGAACTGGAAACGGGGCGTCTGGCCTGGTCGCGGCAAGATGTCGGCTCCGGGCGACTTGAAGCGACGGCCGATGATCAGGCCGTGATGATCCACTCGAATGGTATCACGCTGCTGCGCACGTTGGATGGGGCGCGATTGGCCAAGCGATTGTTCTACCCCGGGACGGCAGTTTGGAGCCGTGGATCACAATTGCTGATCGCACGCCCGAAGGGGGAACGCACGATTTTTGAGATGCGAAACACGGTCACTGATGCTGTGATCTGGAGTCAGGACTTTCCCAATCAATCGCTGGCTACCGTTGTTGAAGATGAAGATCTGGCGGTGCTGGAGCCTAAGGGGCAGCTCGCCATGATGCGTCTGGTGGATGGCCGCGAACGCTATCGTACGGAACTGCCGATCAAGATCGAATCGCGCGACAAAAGCTGGTTCGGCGTGCAGCGATGTCTGGATCGCGACATTGTTCTTGGCGGCGAGACCTATGTCCAACGGGCAGGTGCGCAAATCATTCCCTTCGTGAATCCGATGGTACCTCAGTTGAATCGATCGGCTGTGGCATTTGAGGGCTTTGTTTGCTCAGTTACACCAGCCGATGGGAAGCTTCAGTGGGCCACGCCCGTCGAAAAGGCTGCTTTTGATCGATCGCAACAGGCCAGTCTGCCGGTCCTGCTGCTGGCCACTCGCCACTCGGATGGACGGATGAACGGCAATCCGTTTTCGCAGCGTTATCGCTTGAATGCCGAATTGTTGGATAAGCGCACCGGACGACGGATCTATGCAACGGAAGAACTCTCATCGCTGACACCACCGCGTCTGGAAGCCGACTCTGATGAAGGGCGCATCATTGCGAACTTCAATGAATGGCAACTGGAGCTAACGGTTCCCGCAGCACCGAATCCCGCACCGTAATCGGGTCGGTTGAGTGCTGACATGATATTTGAATAACAGGTGCAGGTGTGCAACGTTCTTTCAACCGAAGCGATTGTTCTGTTGTCGCCAATTGGGGCGGTGATTGGGCCGGGTTGCTGGCCTCATCACGTTCGGTGGTGTTTACGGCTTTGCTCCTGACCCTCATTGGGTGCGGGAAGTCGACCGCGAAACCAAGTGCTGACCAAGCCGGCAAAGAGCCGGCGACAGAGGTTGATACAACGCCTGCTGTTCAAAACCCTCGAGACATCGCACTGCGTGGCAAAGTGACACTGACGGTTTCATCGAATCCGCCCGGTTGCCTGGTGTTGGTGGACCTGGTTCCCGTCAAGAACGACAAAGAGGGTCTGGCCTTAACTCCGTGTGAAGTCGTGGTTGCGACGGGGCCTCATTCTATTTCGGTGGAACGAGCAGGTGGTCGACGAGCGACTCAGGATCAAGAGATCCTGGCCGATCGCGAACTGGAATTCGATGTCACTTCAGAGAGTGGCGAACTGGACGATCCGGGGATCTGGAACGCACCTCTGTTCGAAGCCGCGGTCGGTCGCCCGATTGCTCTGACGGCACTGAACACTCGTCAGAAGGAACTGGATCCGTTCATTTCGGCTGATGGACGTACGATCTACTTCGTCAGTGATCGGGACGGAACGAAGGGGGTCTACTCGGCGACGCGGCCCAGTCCGTATCATGACTTCGAGTCGCCGAAGGTGATCGCTGCTTCCAGTGGAGCCGACTTACCGATTTCTCCGTCAGTCACCGACGATAGCCTGATGCTGGTCTACGCGATCCCTGAAAAGTCGAGATTGTGGCAAGTGACTCGGAAGGACGCGGAATCTCCGTTCAGTGGCAAAGAGATCGCAAGGACGGATGAGCAGGGGGAGCGCCCCTGGCGATCATCGCAACTCTCCAGTGACGGCCTGCGTCTGTATTGGACTGAGGAAACGGAAGATGCGTTACTGACCCGCGCGACGGTTCGATCGGCGACAAACAAGCTGTTCGGCAAAACGTTGGCGTTTGAATTGCCAGGGCATCATCCGCATCTTTCGGCCGACGGCTTGCGACAGTATTCGTTCGACGGAACGATCTTGAAGCGGGCTCGGCGCGGAAATGTCCGCCAGCCGTTTGGTGAGTTGGAAGTCGTCACCGAATTGCAATTGGGCGGTTACGTCGCCAACCCGCAGTATCGTCAGTTCTGGCTGACTGAAGATGAGCAGTGGATGTACTACTGCAACAACCCCAAAGGATTGAGCGATCTGTACGTGGTGCGCCTCTCGGACGGACCGGGCTGGGGTCGATCCTATGTCGGCAAGACTGTCGCCGACAAGATGGTTGTGGCCGCGACGGAACCGGAAATGAAGCCTCTCGTCGATGCTGCGCCGACGGAGACAGTCGATCCGCGCACACTCCCTTTGGCCTATACAACGCATTGGGCCAAGCTCACCAAGTTGCTGGAAGACAATCAAGGCGATGACGCTATTGCGTTGGTGAAAGAAGCGTTGGCT